>JBFIQU010000121.1:0-6734 GCA_041609395.1 Acidimicrobiia bacterium
CGTCGACATGGAGCGCAAGGACGGCAGCCGTACGCTGCTGGTTCCGAACATCAGAGCCGCCGATGAAATGGACTTCCGCCAGTTCTGGCTCGCGTACGAGGAGATGATCCGCCGGGTTCGCGCGGGTCAGATGACCCCGGACGACTTCGCGGAAACGACGGCGACCCTCACCAATCCCGGCACCGTTGGCACCGTTCAGTCGGTTCCCCGGCTCATGCCGGGCCAGGGCGTGATCGTCGGGGTGGGGGCCATTCGGTACCCACCGGAGTACGAAGGCGCCGACCCGGCGTCGCTCAGCGAGCGCGGGATCGGCCGGGTCATAACTCTGACGTCGACCTACGACCACCGGGTGATTCAGGGAGCCGAGAGCGGGCTGTTCCTGCAGCGTGTCCACCAGCTCCTCCTGGGTGAGGGAAGCTTCTATGACGACATCTTCCGGTCGATGGGCATCCCCTACGTCCCGGCCCGCTGGGCGGTCGATGCCAATCCACCACCGGGCAGCAGACCGTGGGCGGAGAAGCAGGCTCGCGTGTTCCAGCTCATCAACATGTACCGGGTACGCGGCCACCTCATCGCCGACCTCGATCCGCTACGCATGAAGCCGCCGGGCCTCCATCCGGAACTGGACCCGCTGACGTACGGCCTGACGATCTGGGACCTGGAACGCGAGTTCGCCACCGGAGGCCTCGCCGGTCGCGACCGCATGAACCTGGGCCGGATTCTCGGCACCCTGCGCGATGCCTACTGCCGCACCATCGGGATCGAGTACACCCACATCCAGGAACCCGACCAGAAGGTCTGGATCCAGCAGCGGGTGGAAGGGGACAAGTTGATCCCAACCGCTGCCGAGAAGCGCCGCATCCTGGAGAAGCTCAACGAGGCCGAGGCGTTCGAGACGTTCCTTCACAAGAAGTACATCGGGCAGAAACGGTTCTCCCTGCAGGGCACCGAGAGCCTCATCCCGCTGCTCGATGCCGTCCTCACCGAAGCGGGCAACTCCGGTATGGAGGAGGCGGTCATCGGCATGGCCCATCGAGGGCGCCTCAACGTGCTGGCCAACATCATCGGCAAGAGCTTCCACCAGATCTTTCGCGAGTTCGAGGGCCAGTCCGACCCGGAGAGCACCCAGGGGTCGGGTGACGTCAAGTACCACCTCGGGGCCAAGGGCAAGCACATCGGCCTCTACGGCAGCGAAGTCGCCATCGAGGTCGTCTCCAACCCGAGTCATCTTGAAGCCGTTGACCCGGTTCTCGAGGGCGTCGTTCGAGCTCGTCAAGACCGTCGCGGTGACGACGCCGAGGACCTCATTCTCCCCATCCTCATCCACGGTGATGCCGCCTTCTCCGGCCAGGGCGTTGTCGCCGAGACGCTCAACCTCAGCCAGCTCGACGGGTATCACACGGGGGGAACGGTCCACATCGTCGTCAACAACCAGGTCGGATTCACGACCGGCGCCGACGAGGCACGGTCCAGCTTCTACGCAACCGACATGGCAAAGGCAATCCAGGCTCCGATCCTCCACGTCAACGGTGACGATCCCGAAGCCGCGCTCCGCGCCGCACGCATCGCCTTCGCATTCCGCCAGGCGTTCCACAAGGACGTCGTCATCGACCTCATCGGATACCGGCGCTACGGCCACAACGAGGGCGACGATCCCAGTTACACGCAGCCGATCATGTACCGGGCCATCGAGGAGCGCCGTTCGGTTCGCAAGCTGTACATGGAACGGCTGGTCAACCGGGGCGACATCACCCTGGACGAAGGCGAGCAGGCACTCGAGAGCTTCCAGAACCTGCTCGACGATGCCTTCAAGCAGGCCGACAAGCTCGCGGGCCCGACGGGGCGAGATGGAACGCCGGTCGCCGAGCCGGTACCTGCGGCCGGAGCGACCGCCGTGGAACGCGGGATCCTCGACCGCCTCGAAGCCCAACTGCGAACCGTCCCCGACGACTTCACCATCCATCCCAAGCTGGGCCGCCTCCTCGAGGAACGCAGCGCGCTGTACGCCTCGGGTCGAGTCGATTGGGCCACCGCCGAAGCGCTGGCGCTGGGATCGCTGCTCGTGGCAGGACATCCGGTCCGCTTTGCCGGCGAGGACACCGGCCGCGGGACCTTCAGTCATCGCCACGCCGTGCTCGTCGATCACGTGAACGAGGCCGAGTACATCCCCCTGGCCGACCTGGCCGAGAATCAGGCTCCGCTCTACATCGTCGACAGCCTCCTCTCGGAATTCGCCGCCATGGGATTCGAATACGGGTACTCGGTCGAGGCCAAGGACGCCCTGGTGGCGTGGGAGGGCCAGTTCGGCGACTTCGTCAACGGCGCCCAGGTCATCATCGACCAGTTCCTCGTTGCCGGCTACGACAAGTGGTCGCAGGAGAGCGGCTTGGTCCTGCTCCTGCCGCACGGGTTCGAAGGGCAGGGGCCCGAGCACTCGTCGGCACGAATCGAGCGCTTTCTGCAGAACGCCGCCGAAGACAACCTTCGCGTCGTCGTGCCGTCGACCCCGGCGCAGTACTTCCATGCGCTGCGGCGGCAGGTCGTGCACCCGGCCCGCAAACCGCTCATTGCGTTCACCCCGAAATCACTGCTGCGCGCCAAGCCGTCCTTCTCGGAGGTGACACAGCTGGCAGCAGGGTCATTCCTCCCTGTGATCGAGGATTCGAGCGTACCGGCCGATGCGGCCGTTGTGATCCTCTGCACCGGAAAGCTGTACTACGACCTGCTCGCGTACCGCCAGGAACACGAGCGGCGCGACGTCGCCATCATCCGCGTCGAGGAGTTGTACCCGTTCGCGGCCGAGGGCCTGGAAAAGGCACTCGCTCCCCACAACGGGGCGACGGTCCGGTGGGCGCAGGAGGAGCCGGTGAACATGGGGGCCAACCACTACATGACCCGAATGCTCCGGGAGCGACTCGGAGTCGAGGTGGCGTCGATCGGGCGTGATGAGAGCGCCAGTCCGGCTACCGGCAGCTACGCGATTCACGTCCGGGAGCAGGACGGGCTCGTACGAGAGGCGTTCGGCAGTTAGCAGTTAGCTGTTGTCGAGAACCCGCCGACGGGGAGCCGCCCGTCCCGCGACCGGGCAGCAACCGCCGGCTCGGGGTCTCGGGGTGGGCCCTTCGCCCCTACGGCGCGGTTATCTGAACCCGTACTGTCGATACAACCAGAGGTGGCGCATCCGCGGGGCCGGGGAAGGAGGCCTCCATGCGTCGTTTCACTCTTCTTGTCGCAATACTCACGATCGGGGCTCTGGTCGCGCCGGCGGCTTCGAGCGCACCACCGTTTCCTGACTTCGTTTCCTTCGATGGTTCGGTGCCCGGCAATCCCGCCGGCTATCCCGAGGGAGTCGCGGTCAACGACCAGGGCCGGGTCTTCACGAGCATCGATTTCGCCGGCGATGTATGGCGGTTCAATCCCGTCGGCAAGCCGAAGCAGATGGCAGAGGGACTTCCCGCTGGCGCCCTGGGCATGGCCGTGGACGACCGCGGCCGGGTCTACGTGGCCAGCAACGGTGTGTATCGGGTGAGTCGCAGCGGAGCGACCGAGCGTCTACCGGGCACCGAGGCCATCGAGATCCCCAACGCGCTCGCCTTCGACTCGGAGGGCACGCTGTGGGTGACCGAAACCTTCTCACACGACCCGGAGACACTGAAGCAGTATCCGGGGTGCTCCCTGCCCTGGCCTCCGTTCGGTGATGAGTTCGGCGACGGAGGGCTGTGGCGCATTCCGCCCGGAGGTGAAGCGGAGCTGGTGCTTCGCCACCCGCTGCTGACCGGGCTCGGCCTATTCTGTCCGTTCCCGGGCGCGCCTCCCTTCCCGATCGGAGCCAACGGCATCGACATCGCCGACGGCGCCATCTACATAGCCAACACCGAGAAGGCCCTTATCGTGCGCATTCCACTCAATGATCTCGAAAGCCCGGAGGTGGTAGCCGAGCTCGACGAGGATCCGTCCCCTGCCGGGCCGCCCGCCCTGGACGGCATCGCCCTCAATGCCGAAGGTGATGTCTACGCGCTGGTCATCAACCACAGCCGGTTGATCAAGTTCGATCTCGATGCCGGCACCGTTGCGACGGTGGCCACGGCCGCCGACGGGCTGGACTTCCCGGCAAGTCTCGCGTTCGGCAAGGGGCAGACGGCGGGAAGCCTGTTCATCACCAACTACGCCATCGGTCCACCCGGCGGCGCAGGACCGGGCCTGGTGAGACTCGACATCGGCTACCAGGGAGACTGAGCCGGAAGCGCTTCGTACCGTAGCCAACGACCACTCGACGGATCGATAACGCCGGTCTAGGCCCCCGCTTCCCGGTACAGGCGCACGTACTCGCGCGCGGCTCGATCCCACGACAGATCAGCCGCCATGCCGCGCAGCTGGAGATCGTGCCACAAGCCCGGCAACGCGCGGTGGTACCGCATCGCACGGCGAATCGTCTTGGCGAGTTCGTCCGACGTGAACGGTACGAACCCGAAGCCGTTCCCGGTTCCCGGATCGATATCGACATCGACAACGGTATCTGCGAGGCCGCCGGTGAACCGCACCACCGGCGGACACCCGTAGCGCAGTGCATACATCTGTCCAAGGCCGCACGGCTCGAACTCCGACGGCATGAGGTAGGCATCGGCTCCGCCGAAGATCAACCGGGCAGCCTCGTCACCGAACTCGGCGTGAGCAACCGCACGCGGATGGCGTTGCGCCCACCCGTCGACGACGTCGTCGAGTTCGCCACCACCGACCGCGACGAACCGCAGCCCCTCGTCGACGAGAGCATCGATGATCGGATCGAGCAAGCCGATCCCCTTCTGCGAAGTCATGCGACCGACGTTTCCGAACACGACCCCATCGTCGAGCCCGAAACGCTTGAGGAGCGCCTTGCGAACCTTGAGCCGATCCCGGATCGTGTCGGGCCCGAACGTCGCCGGAAGGAACCGGTCGTTCTCCGGATCCCACTCGACGGTATCGATCCCGTTGAGCACGCCGGTGAGCGGGTTCTCGAGAGCCCGGACGACGGGGCCAAGACCGAACGAGTTCTCGTCGCCGGCCAGCTGCGCGGCGAAGCTCGGCGACACCGTCGTGACGCGATCGGCGCCCACCAGGCCGGCCTTCAGATAGCTGGCCGACCCGTACCACTCGAGGGTTCCGGCGGGCACCGTTGCCGCGGGGCCGAGCCCGAGCAGATCGGCAGTGTCGTGCAGCGGACCGAGAATGGGGTACGCGGCATTGTGGATCGTGAAGACGGTGGGTGGTTTGGTGATCAGCGCCGCTGCGCCCGCATGGGCATCGTGCAGGTGGACGACGTCGTACTCGGGGGCCATCGACGCGATTGCGAGCGCAAAACGTCCCCACTGCCACCAGGCATCGTCCCAGGGGGTCTTCGGATCGGGCCCGTACATCCCGGGCCGGTCGAACGCGGCCGGATCGTCGACGAGCGCCACCCGCACGTCACCGACGGCACGGTGCCTGATCTCGGCGGGCCCGGCCTCGCCGCCCTCGCTGCCCCTGTCATCGATGTGCCTCCACAGCGGGAGGGCAACGGTCACATCGTGTCCGGCGGCCGCAAGGGCCGCGGCAAGTCCGGCAACGGCGTCGCCGAGACCTCCGCTGCGTGCCAGGGGGGACATCTCCGAGGAGGCAAGAAGAATCCGCATGCGTCGTATCATCCTCGGCCACAGCCGGGACCGCAAATAGATGGTCCGGGCTGCGGTACCCTCCCCGGGCTTCACATGCACCGACCCCTCTCCTATCTGGTCATCCTGGCGCTCGTCGCAGCCTCGTGCGGCCGCGGGCTCGACGAGAGCGCCCCGGGAACGACCACATCGACGACGACCCCCACGACGACCACGACGGTTCCGGTCGACGACCTGCCACCCCCCGAGGCCGCCATCCTCCAGATCTGGGTCCTGCCCGAACATGCGACGGCGATCGAACCCGCGATCGCCGCCTTCACCACCGCCCTCGGCGCTCAAGTCGAGTTGACCATCGCCGGCCAGGACGACATCGCAGCGGCCGTGGCCGCAGGGGAGATCCCCGACGTGTTCCCGGTTCCCCATCTGCTCGCCGGCGACCTCGTGGAACGCGGCGTACTCGCCCCGCTGCGCATCGGCAGCCGCGCCGATGAGTTCGACGCAGGAGCGATCGCCGCCTTCACCGTCGGTGGCGACGTGTACGGCATCCCGCACGCCGTCGAGGTCCCGCTGCTGTACTACGCAACCGACCTGGTCCCGGAACCACCGGCCGGGTTCTCCCAGGTGAAGGAGCTCTGTTCGCCACCACCGCCGCCGCCGGAAGAGCCACCGGACGACGGTACGACGACCAGCACGACGTCGACAACCACAACGACGACGACCCAGCCGCAGCCCGATGCAGCGTGCGTCCTCGTGCCGCTCGACGGAGCGGCCGCCCTCCTCGGATTTCTCGCCACGACCGGCGGGTACCTGTTCGGCCCCGGCCGCGACACCTCCGACGTCGGTATCGATGGCGACGGAGCTGCGTCGGCCGCCGCCACCATGCGCGAGTTCGTTGCGGTCGATGTCTTCTCCACGGCACCGACGGCGGCCGCAGCCGTCCAGGCGCTCGTCGCGGGCACGGCCCGCTTTGCGATCGTGCCGCCGAGCGCAGTTGGCGTGAACCTCCCGGCGGGCATCGCAGTGGCCCCGCTGCCGTTCTTCGCCGGGGAACGGCCCCGGCCTCCGTCGCGAGTTGCCGGGTACGTGCTCGGCGCCAACGACGCCAAC
>JBFIQU010000122.1:0-6646 GCA_041609395.1 Acidimicrobiia bacterium
ACGCCCTCTGAGGCGCTCGCCGATCCCGGCGTCGGTAACGAACGCCCGGACTTCACCGGGGCGCCCGACGAGCGCATCGATGACGGCTTCGCCGAGCACGGTGTCGGCTCCTATGACGAGAACGGGCATGCGGCAATGTACCTCGTGACTGCAGGTCAGCTCCAGCCGGTCATCGGTCGCGCGTTGCGTTGGCCTTGATGGCGGCCGACATGTACCCGGCGAGTCCCTCGCCCGCGCCGTCGATGCCGGCCGTGAATCGGGGATCCGTCACGTACATGTCGGCCAGTCCGGCGTGGATCTCGGGCGTGCAGTCGTAGAACCAGCGCGTGATGTGATCCCGGTGGCGGGCGGCGATCTCCATTGCCTCCGTGGATTCTGGAAGGATGCTCGCGGCCATCAGCGCCATGAACGCAGCGTTGATCCGAGCCGATTCGTCACCGATCGCCTTCCAGTCGGCGTCGGTATAGGCCGACGTGCGGCGCATCGACTCCCGGTAGGCCTCCGTACCGCCCCACCGTTCCTCGGCTTCGGCGGCGTAGTCCGGTTGGTCTCCGAACACTGTCTCTCCTCGGTGTCGGGCTCGATGGTATTCGGGCGCTGTCAGCCATCGGCGGGTACCCGGTCCACTACAATCGCCTATTCCTGCGCAGCGGCGCCGGCATGGGAGGGGATTCCGTGGATCGATATCTCAGAGGAGACGTCTAGACCGTCCGGTCTCGACGCACACCACGATGCGGGAACGACGCGCCCTCTACGACCCCACCCACAGCCACGATGCCTGCGGTGTCGGCTTCGTCTCCGACCGGCGGGGACGGGCCTCCCACCGACTGCTGCGAATTGCGGTCGAATGCCTCCACAATCTCGACCATCGCGGCGCACATGCGGCGGACGGTACCGGCGACGGCGCCGGCATCTTGACGCGTATCCCGGTCGCTCTGTTCGAACGCGAACTGCGTATCCGGGGGATCGACGTTCCGGGCGCCGGCCGGCTCGGGGTGGTCATGGCCTTCCTCCCCAACGAGGACCGGGATGCTTGCCGCAAGGCCGTCGAGATGTCGCTCGAATCCGAGGGGCTCGATCCCCTGCTGTGGCGGCGGGTACCCATCGACGCCCGGACCCTTGGCGATCTCGCCCGTGAAACCATGCCCAGGATCGAGCAGCTCATCGTCGGCGCCCGGAGCGAGGTGACCGACGAAGATGATTTCGAACGCCGCCTGTTCCTGGCACGCAAGGGCGCCGATCGCGCCGTCGCCGCGGGGGGAATCAGGGGATTTTCGATCCCGTCGGCGTCGTGCCGCACGGTCGTGTACAAGGGGCTCTTCACCGCCCGCCACATCGACGACTTCTACTGGGACTTCAACGATCCAGCCTTTGCCACCGACTTCGCCGTCTTCCACCAGCGCTACTCGACGAACACGTTCCCGTCCTGGGAACGGGCACAGCCCGGCCGTCTGTCTGCTCACAACGGTGAGATCAACACGATTCGCTCCAACCGCGCCTGGATGACGGCTCGCGAAGTCGATTTCCAGTCAGACGTCTGGGCGGAACGTGCCGGTGACCTGCGTCCGCTGCTGCGGAAGGGCAAGAGCGACTCGGGTTCGCTCGACAACGCGCTCGAGCTCCTCGTGCGTTCCGGGCGCAGCCTGCCTCACGCAAAGGAAATGCTGATCCCGGCGGCCTGGGAGAACGTTGCCGACATCGATCCGGCGCGACGCGCCTTCTACGAATACCACGCCTTCCTCACCGAGCCGTGGGACGGTCCCGCCGCCGTTGCTGCTTCGGACGGCGTTCATCTCGTCGCCGGCATGGATCGCAACGGCCTCCGCCCCGCGCGGTGGACCGTCACGTCCGACGTCGTTCTGGTCGCATCGGAGGCCGGGATCGTGCCCGACGTCGAGGTCGAGGCCGAAGCCACCGGTCAGCTCGGCCCGGGTGAACTCTTCGTCGTCGAACTCGGTGGCGGCGGGTTCTACTTCGGCGAGGAGGCCAAGGACCGGCTCGCCACACGGCGGCCCTACGCAGATTGGATCAACACCCAAACGGTCTACGTCCAGGACCCGTTCGACGACCTTCAGGACGACCGCTTCGACCCCGCAAAGCTGGCCCGGGTATTCGGGTACAACGCCGAAGAGCGCCGGCTCATCCTCGCCGAGATGGGCGAAGGTCGTCTCCCAACGCTGTCGATGGGCAACGACACCCCGCTGGCCGCACTCTCCGCTCAGCCACAACGCCTGAGCCGCTACTTCCACCAGCTCTTCGCTCAGGTGACCAATCCGCCGATGGACCCCATCCGGGAGCGGCTGGTGATGTCGCTCCGAACGTACCTGGGCCGGCGCGGGTCGCTGCTCGGGGAAACGGCCGAACACGCACACCTCATGGAGCTGGCGTCTCCGATTCTCAGCGACGCCGACCTCAAGGCGATCCTCGGCAGCGACGACGACGCCTTCGCGTCGGCGTGGCTGGGAACGACCTTCCCCGCAGCCGGCGGTGTCGCCGGCCTCGAGTCGGCCCTGAAGCAACTCGCCGACCGCGCCGAGGAAGCGGTGCGCACCGGTGCCACGATCCTCGTTCTGTCCGATCGCGAGGTCGATGCGGACAACGCACCGATTCCGATGCTGCTCGCCGTCGGAACCGTGCACCACCACCTGATCCGCGCCGGGGTGAGGCTGCGCGCCTCGATCATCGCAGTGTCCGGCGAGCCGCGCGATGCGCACGATCTCGCCTGCTTGATCGGCTTCGGGGCCTCGGCCGTCAATCCGTACCTGGCGATCGAGGAGGTGCGGGCGCTCGCCGCAGCCGGGGACATCGAGGCTGCTCCGATCGAGGCCCAGGAGAACTACCGCAGCGTCCTCGAGAAGGGCCTGCTCAAGATCATGTCCAAGATGGGGATCTGCACGATCAGCGCCTATCGCGGGAGTGAGCTCTTCGAGGTCGTCGGCCTCGCCGACGAGGTCACCGACCTTGCGTTCGTCCACTCACCGAAGCGTGTGGGCGGGGTGGGGATGGACCGGATCGCCGGCGACGTCCTGGCCCGCCACGCACTCTTCGAAGAGGGTGAGGAAGAGCCGGGCGGCTTCTACAAGCATCGTCGCGGCGGTGTCCCGCATGTCACGTCGCCGAAGGCCGTGCTGGCGGTGCAAAAGGCCGCGCGCTCCGGTGAGTGGGAGCAGTGGGAGAAATACCTCGATGAGGTCCAGAACGATCGGCCGCCGGCCGTCTTGCGCGACCTCCTGGAGTTCGTCGCCGCGGCGCCCGTGCCGCTCGATGAGGTCGAGTCGGCCGAGCGGATCATGCGGCGATTCACCACCGCCGCCATGTCGTTGGGCGCCCTGAGCCAAGAGGCTCACGAGGCCATCGCCGAGGCGATGTCGTACGTCGGGGGTCTCTCCAACTCGGGAGAGGGAGGAGAGGACCCCGCCCGCTTCGACACCCCACGCAACTCCGGGATCAAGCAGGTCGCCAGCGGCCGGTTTGGGGTCACCCCGGGATACCTCGCCTCCGCAGAGGAGTTCCAGATCAAAATGGCCCAGGGCTCGAAGCCGGGGGAGGGCGGACAGTTGCCGGGGCACAAGGTCACGGCGGACATCGCCCGGCTCCGTCACACCGAGCCCGGCGTCACGCTCATCTCTCCGCCGCCCCACCACGACATCTATTCGATCGAAGATCTGGCCCAGCTGATCTACGACCTCAAGACCTTCAAGCCCGTTGCCCGGGTTTCGGTGAAGCTGGTTTCCGAGCCCGGCGTAGGAACCATCGCCGTCGGCGTGGCCAAGGCCAGGGCCGACGTCGTCCTGATCAGCGGCAACGACGGAGGCACGGGAGCATCGCCGCTGGTGTCGATCAAGCATGCCGGCTCGCCGTGGGAACTCGGACTCGCCGAGACCCATCAGGCGCTGGCCGCGAACGGTCTCCGCGAACGCGTCATCGTGGAAACCGACGGCGGCATGCGTACCGGCCGCGATGTCGTGATCGCAGCGCTGTTGGGCGCCGAGCGCTTCGGATTCGGCACGCTTCCGCTCCTCGCTCTCGGCTGCAAGATGGTGCGGCAATGCCACGAGAACACCTGTCCCGTGGGGATTGCAACCCAGCGCGAGGATCTCAGGGCGAAGTTCGCCGGCGCTCCGGACCAGATCGTGCAGGTGTTCCGGCTGCTCGCCGAAGAGGTTCGTCGCCACCTGGCGTCGCTCGGCGTCCGAAACCTCGAGGAGATCATCGGGCGCACCGAGCTGCTGCGGCCCGTCGACCCGGACAATCCCGTCGCCGAGGAGCTCTACGAACGCTTGGTGCCGGTTGCGGGCAGTCGCAAGACCAGGGGGTTCGAAGGGGTCGATCGTTCGCCGCTCGGCGAGGCGCTGGTCAGTGCGGGACGCAGGGCCGTGCGGCGCGGGGAGCCCGTGGAGGTCGCCTTTCCGGTCCGCAACACCGATCGTGCCGTCGGCACGAGGTTGTCCGGCGTCATCGCCGAGGCCACGGGTGGCGCCGGGCTGGCTGAGGGCCTCATCACGGTGCGCCTGGCCGGTACGGCGGGCCAGAGCTTCGGCGCCTTTCTCTCCCCGGGCGTCTCGATCCGGCTCGATGGTGCTGCAAATGACTACGTCGGGAAGGGAATGGGCGGCGGCACCGTTGCGATCGTTCCGCAGGTCTCGGGTCCCACGGTTCCGCAAGGGGCCGGTAACGCCGTTCTCTACGGGGCAACGGCGGGCGAGCTCTTCATCGCCGGCCGGGTCGGCCAACGGTTCGCAGTGCGCAATTCGGGCGCGATCGCCGTCGTCGAGGGGTGTTCCGATCACGGCGCCGAGTACATGACGGGCGGGACGGTGGTGGTGCTGGGCCGGGTAGGTCGGAACCTCGCCGCCGGAATGACGGGTGGTGTGCTCTATGTGTGGGATCCCGACGGGGTGGTCCCCGCCCGAACCGCCGACACCGCTCCACCTCTGGCGCGCCCGGCAGGCTCTGAGGTCGACCGGCTCGCCGAGCTGATTCGGCGCCATGTCGATGCGACGGGCAGCGCGACCGGGCAGCGCATTCTCGATGAATGGGGCGATGCCCTCCCGCAGTTTTGGGTTCTCAGCCCGAAGGCGCCGGCGGACGTTTCGCCCCGGGAACGGGCCGCCTGGGCGTAGCGGGAACGTGATGCCGTCGCGCTCCCTCTGAGTGAGCGGCGTGGCGGCGCATGGCGACTGGGGTGGGTGGCGCCGCACAACGGGGTGGGGAGTGGGGGAAGACCATCCGATGACGGCGCCACCCGGACCTGTAGGTTTCGGCGCTCAGCGCGGCCATGGTCAACGCTCAGCGCCTATGACATTCAACGCTCGGAAGCCCGATTTCGTTCCCCGGTTTCGGGACGTTGGAGCCCCGTCCCGGGGCGGTCCGGATCCTCTTTGATAGCGTCGCCACCTATGCCACAATATGCACTATCCAGATAGTGATAATTTGAGGAGCGCGATTCTTCATGGCCACCGTTGACATCGATCTCGGCGCCTACAAACTGGGCTGGCACGACTCCGAAGAGGGGTACGTGTTCAAGCCGCGCAAGGGCCTGAACGAAGAGATCATCCGCGAGATGTCGTCGATCAAGGGCGAGCCGCAATGGATGCTCGACTTCCGACTGAAGGCCTACCAGCGTTTCCTGCGCAAACCGGTACCCACCTGGGGCGGCGGTGACGCGCTCCAGGAGATCGACTTCGACGACATCTACTACTACGTCAAGCCGACGGACGGCCAGGTCAAGGACTGGGACATGGTCCCGGACTCGATCAAGGAGACGTACGAGAAGCTCGGGATCCCCGAAGCCGAGCGCAAGTATCTCGCCGGGGTCACCGCTCAGTATGAGAGCGAAGTGGTGTACCACCGCAACCGGGAGGACCTCGAGTCGCTGGGGGTGCTCTTCTGCGACATGGACACCGCCGTGCGCGACTACCCGGAGATCGTGCAGGAATACTTCGGGACCATCATCCCGCCCAACGACAACAAGTTCGCCGCTCTGAATTCGGCCGTGTGGTCGGGTGGCTCGTTCATCTACGTACCGCCCGGTGTTCACGTGGATCAGCCGCTGCAGGCGTACTTCCGGATCAACGCCGAGAACATGGGCCAGTTCGAACGGACACTCATCATCGTCGACGAGGGCGCCTACGTGCACTACGTCGAGGGGTGCTCGGCACCGATCTACACGTCGGACTCGCTGCACTCGGCCGTCGTCGAGATCGTGGTGAAGCGCGGCGGCCGCTGCCGCTACACCACAATCCAGAACTGGTCGAACAACGTCTTCAACCTCGTCACGAAGCGGGCCGCGGCCTACGCCGACGCCACGATGGAGTGGATCGACGGCAACCTCGGGTCGAAGCTGACGATGAAGTACCCGGCCGTGTGGCTGATGGAGCCGGGCGCTCACGGTGAGGTGCTGTCGATTGCGTTCGCCGGCAGCGGCCAGCATCAGGATGCCGGCGCCAAGATGGTGCACGCCGCTCCCAACACGACGTCGCTGATCACCTCCAAGTCGATCTCCAAGGACGGAGGCCGGGGTGGGTATCGCGGACTCGTTCGAGTCGAACCGGGCGCAGAGAACGCGCGTTCGTTCGTTCGGTGCGACGCCCTCATCCTCGATGCGGATTCCCGTTCCGACACCTATCCGTACATGGAGATCGAG
>JBFIQU010000123.1:0-6632 GCA_041609395.1 Acidimicrobiia bacterium
GTGGCACGCCTCGCGGCCGCCCAGGCCGCCATCGGCTCGCACAGCGGTGGATCGGTCTGATCGACGGCCATCCGCAGCGCACGGGACAACCGTCGAGCATGCGACCTACGGCCCTAGGTCGACGCCGGCGGCGGCCGTACGTTCTACGGAGCAACCGAACGGAGCCCACCGTGCCGCACACACGACCGCCTCGACCGAATCGAGGCCCCGGCGGCGATATGACGCTGCGCATCGGTGGCGGTTAGGTTTCGGGTGTGGAAGATCTGACCGCTGCTGAGGCACGCTCACTGCTCGAGACGCTCGATGTTCTTCACATCGGCGTCATCGATCGCGGCGAGCCGTACGTGACCCCGATCTCGTTCGTGGTGATCGGCGACGCCGTCTGTTTTCGAACGGGCCCCGGACGCCGGTTGCGGGCCCTCGACACCGCCGCGCGCGTCTGCCTCGAAGGGTCTGTCTTCGACCGCGAAGGGCCATGGCAATCGGTGATCCTTTGGGGCACGCCCCGCCGTGTCGACGATACGAGCACACGAGCCGACGTCGTGTCCGGGCTCCTCGGCAAGTACCGGGAAGCCACGGATACCCTCCTGTCTCCCGGGAGGCCGGCCCCACTCGGCGGCGAGCCGGTGGTGGTTGCCGTCGACATCGACGAGATCACCGGACGCCGATCCGGCCATGAGTTCGGGGCGGGCACCAAGCCGGGCCGGCTCTGACCACCTCGACCTAGACGTCAGCCGCCCTGCGGCGGATCCCACCTGATCTTGCGGATGACGGCGGGAATGTCTTTGCGGCTCGGTACGAAAGCCCCGGTCACGCGACGGACCCTGATTCTGGCGTCGACGATGCGCACGCCCCGGCCCGGCGGCAGCACCTTCACGGGATTGAGGTCCATCTCGACGATTTCGGGGAGGGCTTCGACGAGCGCCGACACCCGAAGGAGGGTTTCCTCGAGGGCGGGTACATCGCCGGGTTCGCCGCCGCGGTAGCCCTCGAGGAGCCGCGCCGACTTGACCTGCGAGATCATCTCGGAAGCGTCGAGATCGGTCAGCGGGTGGATGCGGAACGCGACGTCTCCGATGAGTTCGACGAACACGCCCCCGAGACCGAACGCGATGAGGGGCCCGAAGCTCGGATCTTCGGTCATCCCGACGATGACTTCATGGCCGCCGGCGACGAACTCCTGGACGACGACACCACGCGGATCGGAAACCGCAGCCGTGACGGTCCTGTAGGCGGCCCGGACCGCTTCCTCGCCCTGTATGTCGAGAGCGACGCCGCCGACGTCCGATTTGTGGACGGCCGAAGGTGAGATGACCTTGAGTACGACGGGGCCCTCGATCTTGGCGGCGGCGGCCACCGCCTCGTCCTCCGAGTCGGCGGTGGCGGCAGCGGCGATGGGTAGGCCGAAGGCCGACAGGATGCGATCAACGGTGTCGGGCTGCAGCCATCCGCCGTCGTCGCTCACACCACCCAACTCGGCCTCGAGGGCGGTGCGGGCCTCGGTGATCTCGAGATCGTCGAAACGGACCATGGAGCCCTCGGGCCGGCGGCGCCACGCCCCGTACCGGGCGGCGGCGGCGAGGGCGCCGGCGGCCGCCTCGGGGAACGGAAACGACGGGACCCCTGCCTCGCGAAAGCCGGACGGAGCCCCCTGTGAGTGCATGAACACCGTCAGCAGCGGCTTGGTGCCTTCGTGCTCGCGGGCACCGGCTGCGATGGCGGTGACGATCTCGTCCGTGCCTTCCGGAGCCGCGGGGATGAAGATGACCATGACGGCGTCGACCTCGTCGGTCTCGAGCAGTTCGCCGAGACACGCCTGGTATTGCGCCGGGCCGGCCGACGCGATCATGTCGACCGGATTGCGCGTCGATGCCTCAGGAGACAAGTGGGAACGCAGCCGGCCCTGCAGCTCCTCACTGAATTCCGGGAGTTCGAGCCCGCGGCTGGCGAGCGCGTCGGCGGCCAGGATGCCGGGTCCGCCGGCATTGGTGAGGACCGCTACCCGCTTGCCGTCGGGAAGCGGCTGGTTGGCCAGCAACGAGGTCACATCGAACATCTCCTGGAGGGTGTCGGTGCGGATGACGCCTGCCTGGTGAAACAGGGCGTCGACCGCGACATCGAGGCTCGCCAGCGATCCGGTGTGACTCGACGCAGCCCGGGCACCCGCCGACGAGCGGCCCGATTTCACTGCGACGATCGGCTTGCGCCTCCCGATCCGGCGGGCCAGCCGTGCGAACCGGCGCGGGTTTCCGAACGACTCCAGGTAGAGCAGGATGACATCGGTCGCCGGATCGTCCTCCCAATACAGCAGGAGATCGTTCGCCGAAACGTCGGCCTTGTTGCCCATGGAGACGAACGTGGAGATACCGATGTTGAGCTGACGTGCATAGTCGAGGATGGCGATTCCGAGCGCGCCCGACTGGCTCGACATCGCGACGTTGCCGGCGGGCGGGAAGACGGGCCCGAACTGGCCGTCGAGCCTCACGTCGAGATCGGTGTTGAGCACGCCCATGCAGTTGGGTCCGATCATGCGCATTCCCGACGAGCGGACGATCTCGAGCACGTCACCCTCGAGCACACGTCCTCGATCCCCGACCTCGCTGAAACCGGCCGAGATCACGACGAGACCGCGCACCCCTTTTGCAGCGCACTCCTCGACGGCCTGCGCCACATAGGGTGCGGGCACGACGATGAACGCCAGATCGACCGGGTCGGGGATGTCGACGACCGTGGGGTACGCCTTGACCGAATTGACCACCGGGGCATTCGGGTTCACCGGGTAGAGCGGACCGGTGAACCCTGCGGCGAGGAGGTTCTTGAACAGTCGGCCGCCGATCGACGCCGGACTGCGGCTCGCTCCGATCACGGCGACCGACTGCGGGTAGAAGATCGGCATCATCGACGCCGCGACCGCGCGCCGCTCCCGGTCCCACTCCGCAGAACGGGCTGCGTCCGAGTACGAAGTCGGGAAATCGACGGTGTAGATCCCCTCGGTGAGATCTCGCTGCAGGTGGTAGCCCGAGTCCCGGAAGAGCCGCAGCATGGCCCGGTTGTCGGCGAGCACGTAGGCGCGAAAGCCGGTGATGTGCTGACTGCGGGCGTAGTTGGTCAGATGCTGCAGGAGCAGCGTTCCTATGCCGCGACCCTGGTGAGCGTCTTCGACGAGAAACGCCACCTCGGCGATTTCGGCTTGGTCCTCGAGGCGGTCGTATCGACCGACCGCGATGATCTCGTCCTCGTGGATGGCTACGAAGGCCATCCGCTCCGAATAGTCGAGGTTCGTGAAGTACTGCAGTTCCTCCGGAGTGAGATCGGACTTGGCCCGGAAGAACCGTTGGTACACCGAATCACTCCCAACACGACGGAAGAAGCGATGGAGCCCGTCGGCGTCTTCAGGACGGATCGGCCGCAGACGGGTCGTCCCTCCGTCCTTGAGCACAACGTCGAACACCCAGTCCCGGGGGTAGTCGCTCATCCGTCTGTTCCTTCCGTCACGCTCGCCGATTCTGCCACGGCAGCCGGCGCCCTCATCTATCGCCGCCGGCGAGTAGGGTCGCGGCCCATGAGAGGACTCGTGCTCGCCGTGTCACTGGCGGTGGTGGTGGCCGCCTGCAGCGGCGATGATGACACCGGGACGACGACCACGACGGCGGCTGCGACCACCACGACGGCGGCTGCGACGACCACGACGTCGGCTGCGACCACCACGACGGCGACGCCGGGGGCGGCGGTCTTCGTCGTGACACAGGTTGCGTTCGGCGAGAACGGATACGTCGCGATCAGCAATGTCGGTACCTCCGGTGGCGCGTTGTCGGAGTTCTGGCTCTGTCAGCGGCCGGCCTACTACCAGATACCGGAGGTCATCCTCGACCCGGGCCAGAGCGTGTGGGTCGCCACCGCCGACGGCGGGACGCTGAACCCGCCCGCCGAAGTGGTTCGCGTGTTCGGCGCCGAAGGCGGGTTCGGGACGTTCAGAGAGAGCTCGGGCGAGATCGGTCTCTACACGTCGACGAGCTTTGGTGACCCGAATTCCATCGTGTCGTACGTCGAATGGGGCAGCAGCGACCACGGCCGGTCCTCGGTGGCGGTCGAGGCCGGGATATGGGGAGCGGGCGAGTTCGTCGAGGTCCCGGAGGGAACCACCTTCATCACGATCGGCCAGATACCGGCCACGACCGGGGCCCAGTGGTTGCCGGACGCAGGCATTTAGGGAGCCTCCCGGCTACCGACTCATGGTGATCCCGGACGTCGTTCGCAACAAAGCAACGGTCGCAGGCGCAGAGTGGTGGATCGAAGCCTTACCCTCGCTGATCGCCGACCTCGAAGCCGAGTGGACCATCGAAGTCGGGCAGGCGTTTGCCGGCTCTACGGAGTCGTATGTGGCGGCGGCCACCCGCGCCGACGGGAGTCCCGCCGTGCTGAAGCTCCTCATCCCACGCTCCGGCGATGCCACGGCGAACGAGATCACCGTGCTGCGCCTGGCCGGCGGTGGTGGCTGCCCACGGTTGTACCGGTTCGACCTGGAACGGGACGCCATGCTGCTGGAGCGGCTCGGGCGTTCCTTGTTCGAGCTCGACGTGCCCATCGCTACTCGCCACGACATCCTCGTGGCCGCGGCGGCGAGGATCTGGCGCCCTGCGCCGGACTGCGGGCTGCCAACAGGGGCCGACAAGGCGATGTGGCTGGCCGAATTCATCACCTCGTTGTGGGAGGAGCTCGATCGTCCCTGCGCGGAGGGGACGGTGGCCCATGCGCTCGAATGTGCCGAACGCCGTCGCGCCGCGCACGACGACGCAACGGCCGTCCTGGTTCACGGTGATGTCCACCAGTGGAACGCGCTGGAGGCGGATGAGGGGTTCAAACTGGTCGACCCGGACGGTCTCCTGGCCGAGGCCGAGTACGACCTCGGGATCATCATGCGGGAAGACCCGATCGACCTGCTGCAGGGCGATCCCCGCGCCCGGTCGCGCGGACTGGCAGCCGCGACCGGGCTCGACGAAGACGCCATCTGGGAGTGGGGGGTCGTGGAACGGGTGTCCACCGGCCTGCTCTGCACGCAGATCGATCTGCAGCCCGTGGGGCGGGACATGCTCGTCGCCGCCGACGCGGTGGCTCCCTGATCAGGCCGATACGGGCGTCAGCGCCCGCGTCACGTCGTACAGTCGTTGCGGCACGACCCGGTAGTAGATCCATCGTCCGCGGCGTTCCCGCTCGAGGAACCCGGCCTCGTGGAGAACCTTGAGGTGATGGCTCACGGTGGGCTGGCTCAGCCCGAGCGGTTCGACGAGCTCACAGGCACAGACCTCACCGGCGGCGACGATCCGGTTGAGCAGTTGCAGCCGGGCCGGCTCTGCCACTGCCTTCAGGGCGGCGGCGAGGTGCGCAGCCTCCTCGGCGTCGAGCAGCGGGCCGGCAATGGGGGCGCAGCACATCTCCATGGTCGTATATTGACACATATCGATATGGCTGGCAAGATATCGATTGTCGTCTATATATGAGGAGGCCGCCATGGCCAGCCGTATCCAACTCGCTCTGAACGTTTCCGACCTGGACCGCGCGGTCGCGTTCTACGAGAAACTCTTCGGGTCGGCGCCGGCCAAACGCCGCCCCGGCTACGCCAACTTCGCGATCTCCGAGCCTCCGCTGAAGCTCGTCCTCATCGAGAACGGGGCGGGCGGCACCCTGAACCACCTCGGAGTTGAGGTCGAAGACACCGCCACCGTCACTGCCGCCACTGATCGGCTCGTGGCAAGCGGCCTGGCGACGCGAACCGAGGAAGACGCCGTCTGCTGCTACGCCCGTCAGGACAAGGTCTGGGTCGAAGACCCCGACGGTGCCCCATGGGAGATCTACACGGTGCTCGGCGATGCCGAGGTCATGGCCCCGGCGAGTACGTGCTGCTGACGCCCACCGGCTCTTGACATGTGAGTGTTCACTCACCTATTGTCATCGTCCATGGATGAGGTGTTTCGAGCGATCAACGACCCCAGCCGGCGTCGACTGCTCGATCGGCTCTTCGAAACGGACGGGCAGACGCTCGGCCAGCTCTGCGAGCATCTACCCGACATGACCCGGTTCGGGGTCATGAACCATCTGCGGGTGCTCGAGGCGGCCAACCTCGTCACCACTCGCAAGGTGGGTCGGTCGAAGTACCACTATCTCAATCCCGTACCCATCCGTTTGATCCACGACCGGTGGATCTCGAAGTACGCCGAAGGCGTGGTGGGCCGCATGACGGCCATCAAGGCCGGCGTGGAAGGAGCGAAGAGGACCATGGATCAGCCCGTACACATCTATCAGGTGTTCATAGGCGCTGCTCAGGAGGTCGTGTGGGAGGCGATCGTCGACGGAGACAAGACCGTCCAATACTTCTACGGGACCCGGGTCGAGTCGGAGTGGACCCCGGGAGCGTCGCTGCGGTACCTCGATTCGAACGGCAACGTGGTCGCCGACGGCAAGATCGTCGACATCGACGCCCCGAATCGGGTGACGATGGAGTTCGTGGCCCGCTGGGATCCCGAGCTCGAGGCAGAGGGACCGGCAATCGAGACGTGGATCGTGGAGCCGGCCGGCGACGCGGCCTGCAAGCTCACCATCGAGCTCTACGGCGTTTCCCGCGACTCCAAGACGTA
>JBFIQU010000124.1:0-6627 GCA_041609395.1 Acidimicrobiia bacterium
CACGGTTCCACTGATGGTGCCGACACCGGCGGGCAGGGTGAGAACGGCATTGATTCCCGCCGTCGTCGCGTCGGACGTGACCGTGACCGGCGTTGCCGAGGACTGGTTGACCTTGTCGTTGTACCACTCGGTTTGATACGGCCGGGGCGGCGCGGTGACCGTGTCGGCGAAGCGCACCTTGTAGGCCCCTGCCGGCAAACCGATGATCGAGTACGTGCCGTCGATGGCGGTCAGCACCGGGGAAGACTGAAAGCCGTGCGCCTCGTTGAAGGCGACGACCTGTACGGCCGACAGCGTGCCGGACCCCTGTCCGGTGACGACACCCGTGATGTTGCCGCCCACCTGGAGGATCACGTCACCGACCGACGTGTTGGAGCCAGAGGTCACCGTCACGACGTCCGCCGCGGCCAGGCTGAGTTCGTTGTTGTAGTACTCGAAAGCGAAGTCGCCGATGTTGTCCTCGAACTTCAGCTTGTAGGTGCCGGGGGCGAGCGTGAAGCTGAACAGGCCGGACGCATTGGTCGTGGCTGCGTCGAGCTGCGTTCCCGTACCGGCATCGAACACGAACACATCGACGAGTTCCAGTGGCTGGAAATTGCCCTGGGTGTCGAAACCTTCTCCGACCCGTCCACTGATCGACCCATCGGCGGCGACGGCGACTCCACCGACGCCTCCCAGGACGGCGGCGACGAGCGCGACCACGACCAACAGCCGCAGGCTTGTGCGAGCCAACGATCCTCCCTGCCCGAAAATGCCCAACGACTACTTTCCGCAGTCGTTCGTACCGCTTACGGTATGCGGAACACCCGGCGTTGTCAACGTGACACCGAGCGTCATTTGCGTCAGCGCAGCGGCCCCAGCACCGCCCCAACCGCGCTCTGGAGGGTACCGGCCTCCAGAAGTTGTGCCACCGCCTCGATGTCTCCGCCCAGCGCCCGATCGGTCACCAGCGGCGGAACCGATCCTCGGACGGCGTCGAGCGCAGCCGCCGACCCGGGAGCAGGCTGCAGGGGCGCCCGCTGCTCGATCCCGGTCGCGGCGCACAGGACCTCGACTGCGAGCACCCGCGAGGTAGCGTCGAGCACGTCGGCGAGCTTGCGCCCGGCACCCCATCCCATCGAGACGTGGTCTTCCTGACTCCCCGACGTCGGGATGCTCTCGACCGAGGCCGGATGCGACAGCACACGGTTCTCGGCCACGAGGGCCGCAGCCGTGTACTGGGCGAGCATCAGCCCCGACTCGACACCAGGGCGAACCGCCAGGAACGGAGTGAGACCCGACGAGCGTTCCGGATCGAGGATGCGATCGGTGCGGCGTTCCGAGATCGAACCCAGTTCGGTGGCGGCGATGGCGAGGAAGTCGAGCGCAAATGCGAGCGGCTGGCCGTGGAAATTGCCCCCGGACACGACGTCACCGTCGGCGGCGAAGACGATCGGGTTGTCGACGACCGATCCCAACTCGATGTCGAACACGGCCCCTGCGTGCTTGGCGACGTCGCGGATCGATCCGTGAACCTGGGGAGCGCAGCGCAGGCTGTACGCGTCCTGCACGGCATGCACGAAATCGTCGGCGTGGCTGGCCCCGATTTCGGACCCCTCGATCAGTCGGGCAATGTTGGCCGCACTCTCCAGCTGACCGGGATGCGGACGGAGACGATGGATTCTCTCCTGGAACGGACGGGCACTCCCCAGCAACGCTTCGATCGACATGGCACACGCGATGTCGGCCGCGGTGATGAGCCGTTGCAGACGGTCGAGACCGAGCACGCCCCACGCCAGCATTCCCTCGGTGCCGTTGAGCAGGCTCAGCCCCTCTTTGGCGGCCAGCTGCACGGGCTGGAGGCCGGCGCGCTCCAGCGCAGCCGCGGCGGGCTGCGGGCCCGAGCCGTCGTCGAGAAGACCCTCGCCGATGAGCGGCAACGCCAGATGGGCGAAAGGAGCGAGATCGCCGGAGGCGCCGACCGATCCTTGAGCCGGGACGACCGGAAGCAGGTCGCGCCGCAACAGATCGAGAAGCAGGTGCACGACGTCGGGGCGAACGCCGCTGTAGCCCTGGCTCAACGTGCGGGCGCGCAGCAGGAGCATGGCGCGCACCAGGCGGCGGGGCACCGGCGGGCCCACCCCGGCCGCGTGGCTGCGCAGCAGGCCGTACTGCAGCTCTATGGTGTCGTCACGGTCTATCCGCGTCGAGGCCAGCGCGCCGAAGCCCGTGGTGATGCCGTAAACCGGTCGCTCTTCTGCGACGACGGTGTCCACCAACGACCGGGCCGGACCCATACGATCGGCCAAGCCGGCGGCGGCCACGGCCTCGACGTGCCGGTCGGCAACGGCGACCACCTCGTCCCGGGACAGGGGCGATCCGTCGACGACGACCGTGTTCATGGCTCGCTCTTCTTCCTCGCAACCAGGCCGGAGGCGAACGAAAGAACGGTGAGCCCGAGCGCCAGCAGGGTGAGGTCGTTGTGATCACGGGCCGGATCGACTTCGACGAAATCGGCCGCAACCACGTTCGGGTGACGACCGCAGAGAAACGCAAGATCGGCGAGTTCACGGGGGGTCAGGCCGCCGGGGCGAGATCCCGGGCACGCCGGAGCGTACGCCCGATCGAGGACGTCGATATCGAAGTCGACGTACACCGGTCGCGCCGAGGCGGACAGGAACTCCAGCGCCCACGCCACCGTCTGCAGGATGCCCCGCTCGCGCAGCTGGCCGACCGTGACGTAGCGGACACCTACGTCGTCGCAAAACCCCCGATACGCGCTCGAGTTGGAGAACGTGCTGATACCGAGCTGGACCACTCGCTCCCCCGGTAGCCCATCCTCGATCAGCCCGCGAATAGGAGACCCGTTGGTCGGTCCGCCGTCCAGATGGCGAACGTCGTGATGGGCATCGACGGTGAGCACCCCTATGGCGTCGAGATCGCCCTGCGCGGTGGCGCGCACCAGGGGCCTCGTGATGGCGTTGTCGCCCCCGACATAGGCTCGTACCCCGGACCCCTCCAATCGACCCGCCGCCGCCTCGATCGCACGCTGCGACAGATCCATCGCCTCGTCTCCGGCGACATCGAGGTCACCGAGGTCGGCGCCGACGATGTCTTCGAGGTCGATCGCCCGTTCTCCATCGAAACTCGCCAGCGAGCCGAATATCCGCCGTACCTCGTGCGGAGTTCGGCGCGCCTGGGACGGCGTGAGCGAGGCCACCGAGGAGGGCACGCCGACGAGGCCGAAATCGATTTCGTCCGCCCTGTGCGCCTGCCCGCCCAGCAACCACTCGTCGGCACGGCGCCACATCGGGTCGACGATCGTCATGACGTCGGCTCGTTCCCGGCTTCGAGGAGATGGAGGAGGGCGGTGCCGTAGGCGTCGGGGGCCGAATCGGCATCGAAGTTCACCTCGCCGCGGCCCCCCACGGCGATCGTGCAGCGATAGCCGTCGCCGCCGCGGGTCAGCGCGACCAGCCGGTCGCCGAGCAGGTCCCGCAGCTGGGACTCCGACGGTACCCAGACGACGTCCTGTTGGAGGATGTAGTCGAGCGACCACTCGACGGCTCCGTTGAACATGATCGCGGCGTGCCCGTCGAGGTGGTGGATGTCGATGGTGAGGTCGGCGAGAACGAATACCCGATCGTCGAGGTTGCGATCGGGGATGTGGAACGTGTCGTGGAGCTGCGGGGACCAGGTGAGGCCGCTGCGGCGCAGCCGGCGAGCCAGTTCGATCGAGAGCATGTCCGGCAGGCTACCGGTCCTCGGGGACGGTCTCCCGATACAACGTGGCCTCGAGATGGATCTGGTGCTGCTGGCCGACCGCGGTCATGAGGAGCTCATACTCGAGAACATCACCGTCGACTCGAAGCTGTCGCTCCACATCGGTCACCTCGACGGCAGTCGGTGTCGTAGCGACACGGCGGTCGTGGAAGCGGATGGCGGTCCCGTCGATCACCCCGATGTGCACCTCGACGATCCCGGTCGGCTGCGCGATCACGAACTCACACCCGGGGGCTACCGGCCGCAGGTACCCGGTTTCGGAGTGCAATGGGTCGCCGCCGGCTCCCCGGGTCGTCTGGGAGTAGGCGAGAAACGGCTTGCCGGCCGGAGCGACGAAGGCCACACGCTCCGTGTAGGTGAACGCCTCGATCGTCGGATACCGGCCCCGACCCGGCCCCGACCACGCCCCGATCAGGAAGGCGAGCGGCGCCAGGTCGGGATGCATGCCGGCAGCCTATCCGGAGCGAAGTCTCCGCTGGCTACTCGATGGGCAGACCGGCAGACGCCCAAGCGAGAATGCCTCCGCCGACCTCCACCACGTTGGTGAACCCGAGCTCCTCCATGAGGTCGAGCGTGGCGCCGCTGCGATTGCCGGACCGGCAATAGAGGAGGTAGGGAGCGTCGCGATCGAGCCGGGAGATCTGGCTCGCGAAATCACCGGCGTAGAAGTCGATGTTGACGGCACCGGCGAGATGGCCCTGGCCGTACTCATCTGGAGTCCGCACGTCGAGAACGACGACACCGTCGGTGTCGAGTTCGGCCGCCGCCGCGGCCGGGGTGACGGTCTCCAGCCGGACCGTGGCCGTGTCGCTCCCGCATCCTGCAGTGATGAGCGCGAGCAGCGAGACGGCGGCGGTGAGTCGAAATGCGTAGGCTCGAAGCACTGGCTCTCCTCGTGAACGGGCCCTCGTAGTATACCCCCCTGGGTATGAAAGGCCGGACGTGAGAATCGACCTGGGAGGCGGCGCCTACGCCGTGCAGATCACGACCCCGGGACTCGGGGACCACTCGTATGTGGTCGTGGCCGGGGGGAGGAGCCTCGCCATCGACCCCCAGCGTGACATCGATCGATTCGAGAAGGTCATCCGCGACACCGGCGCTCCGCTCACAGCCGTCGCCGAAACGCACATCCACAACGACTACGTGACCGGCGGCCACCTGCTGGCCGGCGCATTCGGCGTGCGGTACCTGCTCCCCGAGGCAACCGGGTCTCGGCTCCCTCACGTCGCCGTCGCCGACAACGCATGCATGGTGATCAACGGCGGCTGGCAGCTACGGGCGATAGCGACGCCGGGACACACTCCCCACCACACCGCCTACGAACTCGTCGACCCGACAGGCATCACCGTCGCCCTCCTCACCGGAGGTTCGATGCTCGTCGGAAGCGTCGGACGCACCGATCTCGTTGCCGCCGATCTGACCGATGGGCTGACCCGGGAGCAGTTCCGCTCGGTACGGCGGCTGGCCGGCACGCGCCCGGACCCCGCCGCGGTGCTCCCGACCCACGGCGCCGGCTCGTTCTGCTCTGCATCCGACATCGCAGGAACCACCTCGACCGTCGGACGGGAACGTCGCCGCAACCCGGCACTGACCATCCAGGACGAGGACGAGTTCGTCCGGGTGCAGCTGGCGGGATTCCGCCTCTACCCCACGTATTACCGGCACATGGCGGCCATCAACCTCACCGGAGCAGACGGCATCTCCCCGGATCCCCTGACACCACTCGACCCGGCCGATCTGGAGCGCGCCGTCGCCACCGGAGCCGCCGTGATCGATGTGAGAGACCGCGAGTCGTTCGCGGCGTCGCACATCCCGGGCGCCATCAACATCCCTTTCTCCGACAGCGTCGGCGTGTACGCAGGATGGGTCCTCGAGTGGAACCGGCAGGTTGCGATCGTTGCTCCCGACTCCGGCGAGGCTGATTCGGTGCGTCTGCAGCTGGCGCGAATCGGCCACGACCAAATCGTCGGACGTCTCGACGGCGGCATCGAGGCCTGGGAGGCGGCAGGCAAGCCGGTTGCGGCCTACGCCGTCTCCACCTTCAGCCAGATGCGCCCCGATGCCGGCCACCGGGTCATCGATGTTCGCGACCCGCTCGAGGTCGAGGACGGCATGGTCGCCGGGGCCGAGAACATCCACATGAGCCGGGTCGAGGCGAGCCTCGTGGGAGCCGGGCAGACCGTGTGGCTCTATTGCGCTTCGGGTTATCGCGCCGCCGTTGCCGCTTCGATCGCAGCGCGTGCGGGCTTGGCTCCCGTTCTGGTGGCCGACGACTGGGACAATTACCGGGGCCCGGTGGCTACGCCAGCTTGAGGAAGAGCTTCTCCATCTCGTCGCGGTCGTAGCCTGTCTCGGGATCGGTCATGCACTTCTCGAGAACGGCTGCGAAATACTTGAACCCGGCGTTTTCGAGAGCCCGGGTCGCGGCGGCGAACTGGGTCACGACGTCTCTGCATTCCCGGCCCTCTTCGAGCATCCGTTGCAGTCCGCGCACCTGGCCTTCGATGCGGCGCAACCGAACCACGATGGCGTCGTAATCCTCGGGACCGAGGTCTACGTCCACGGGATCTCCTCGCTCTCCTCATACCCATACGGGTACCGGGAATGCTACCGATTCAGGCGCGGTCTGCGATCACCTGGCGCACCATCGAGACCACGGTGCCGACGGCACCGGGGTTGAATCCCTCCGGGATGATCATGTCGGCGTACCGCTTGGATCCCTCGACGAACTGGAGATGCATCGGGCGAACCGTGGCCACGTACTGGCCCAGCACCGAATCGAGGCTGCGGCCCCGGTCCTCGATATCGCGGCGCAACCGTCGCATGAGGCGCAAGTCCGGGTCGGTGTCGACGAACACTTTCAGA
>JBFIQU010000125.1:0-6586 GCA_041609395.1 Acidimicrobiia bacterium
CGACGCCGAGCGCTATCGCCGCCTTCATGTGATCGCCGGCGATTCGAACATGTCGGAGTACATCACCTACGCCAAGGTGGGGACCACCGTGGCGCTGCTGCAGATGCTCGAAGACGACGTGGTGTTCCGCGATCTCACCCTCGAAAACCCGATCCGGGCGATTCGAGAGATCTCACACGACATCACGTGCCGGCGCAAGGTCCGGCTCGCCAACGGCCGTGAGTTGTCGGCGCTCGACATCCAGTGGGAATACCTGGAGCGAGCGCTTCGCTACGCCCGAACGGCGGGCTTCCCACCGGAGGTCCAGCAGGCCGTCGACATGTGGGAGTACCTCCTCACCGGTCTCGAGAAGGATCCGCTGTCGCTGCGTCGGGAGGTGGACTGGGTCGCCAAATACCACCTGGTCGAGGAGTACCGCGCCAAGCACAAGCTCCCCTTGTCGTCGCCCAAGGTCGCCCTCCTCGATCTCGCCTATCACGACGTCAGCCGCGAACGCGGGCTCTACTACCTCCTGGAGCGACGGGGCATGATGGAGCGCGTGGTGACGGACGCGGCGGTCCGCACGGCCATGACGACGCCGCCCCAGACCACCCGTGCTCGGCTGCGGGGCAACTTCATCAAGGCCGCCAAGACCAAGAAGCGTGATTTCACGGTCGACTGGGTCCACCTCAAGCTCAACGACCAGGCGCAGCGAACCGTCCTCTGCAAGGACCCGTTCAAAGCGGTCGACGAGCGAGTCGAAAAACTGATCGCAAGCCTGTAGGGGCCCGGCCGCCGGGCCCGACCGCGGCTCGATACCCGGTCCGGTGAGGCCGACCCGGCACTAGCCTTGAAGCATGGAAGCGACCGACCGCTTCGTTCTGCTGGGTCGCGTGGGGGACGCTTCTCACGCTCGGATTCTCGCCGCCCGCCTGGCCTCGGAAGGAATCGTGGCGCGAGTGCGCTCCGAGTCCTCGGGGCCTTACGTGTTCTCGGTGGGCGAGATGGCGGTCGCCGAGTTGTGGGTCACCGATCGCGATCTGGAAGCAGCTCGCCGCGTCATGCTGGAAGCAGACGTCGACGACGTGCTGGGAGCGGCGTCGCAATACCAGGAAGGTTCTTCGTGGTCGCCGGCCGCACGCTGGATGGCGGCCGCGGTCGCAGTCCTCATCGTTGCGCTGTGGGTGCGGCGATTCCTCATGGTCGTCACCTGAGGGGTTTCCGATCCCGACACCTTCCGGCCGTGTAGGTTCGCCACTGTGGCCTCGTCGCGAACGCATCGATGGTTCGCTGCGGCTCTTGTCGTGGCGCTGCTCGCCGGTGGTGGGCTGGTTTGGCTCGTGCAGCGAGGCGACCTCCCCGAGCCCGGCTCCTCCGACGACCCGGTGGCCGTCACCAGGGCCTTCGCCGAACGGCTGACCGCCGGTGACACTGCAGGTGCATTCGCCTACCTGCACCCCACGGCCGCAACCGGCGCTGCTCGCAACGTCATCGAGTACATCGATGCCGTCCTACCCGAGGGCTGGGGCATGCAGCTGCGCGACTGCACGAGCCGGAGCGCCGACACCGCCGAATGCTTCGTGGAGGTGAGCGGTGATCCCGTTGCGGCGGCGCTCGGAATCGAAGGCGATCTGCAGCAGTTCCGCATCGTCGACGGACGGCTGACGGTGTGGGGCTTCCCCGTCGTCTACAAGCAGGTCGACGCAGCGGTGTTTGCATTCGTCGCGAACCGTGACCCCGGCGGATGGGCAACCAACTGCGCACCCGAGGCGTACACGGCCCGGTGCGGCACGTTCGTGGCACAGTTCACTGCCGCCGTCGTCGCCGACCTGTCCGAGTAGACCTCAGCTCCGAGCGATTGCGATCTCGTCGGCCGTGAGCCGCCGGAAAAAGCGCCGCCCGTTCGTGCGATCGAGGACCGCAGCTTCCCATGCGTCGGGAGCTACGGATTTGGACTCGGCATCCTCGAACAGCGACGCACCGAGTCGGATCGCCTCGGCGAGGCTCATTCCGGGGCTGAACCGCTCCTGTACGCTCGCCAGCAACGCTTCCGACTCACCGCCGATCACTGCGACGTTGCGCTCGTCGTAGAGGTTGCCGTCGTAGGTGACCCGGAAGATCCGGGTGTCGTCGGAGTCCTCGCCGACCTCGACGACGAAGATCTCGACCTCGAACGGCTTGATCTCATGTGTGAAGACCTGACCGAGCGTCTGCGAATATGCGCTGGCAAGTGTCTTGGCGGCGACATCGGATCTGCCGTAGGCGTACCCCTTGATGTCGGCGTGACGAATGCCGGCGACGCGCAACGACTCGAACTCGTTGTACTTCCCGACCCCGGCAAACGCTATCCGGTCGTAGATCTCACTGATCTTGTGAAGCGCTCCCGACGGGTTCTCCCCGATGAGCAGCACCCCGTCGGCGTACTCGATGGCGAGGATGGCGCGGCCCCGCGCGATTCCCTTCCGGGCGTATTCCGCCCGATCCTTCATGAGCTGCTCGGGCGGGACGTAATACGGCAGACTCATACGCCGGCCTCCATCGCCCCGGTCGACAGCGTCGCAACCCGATCGCCGTCGACCTCGGCATACCCGGCCCGCGTGACGGTGACGACCGTCGGATAGATGCCGCGGCGGACGTCGGGACCGGCGGTGGCGGTGTCCTCCTCGGCCGCCACGACGAGCGCCGTGAGGCCCACGGTCAGCGCCTCTTCTTCGTCGAGGCCGGGGCGGAAGTTCCCGCGTAGATACGCCTTGGCCTCCCTGCCTCCCGAGCCCGACGTGGCGTACTCCGTCTCCTCGTACCTCCCCCCGACCACGTCGAAGCTGTAGAGCCGCCCCACGCCGGCCTCCTCGTCGAATCCGCAAAACAGCGGTATCACGACCAGGCCCTGGAATGCCAGCGGCAGGTGGTTGCGCACCATGGTGGCGAGATAGTTGGCCTTGCCCTCCAGGCTCAGCCGGGCTCCCTCCAGCTTTTCGTAGTGCTCGAGTTCCGTCTGGAAGAGGCGGATCATTTCGACGGCCACACCGGCCGTTCCCGAAATCGCCACGGCGGAGTAGTTGTCGGCGGCAAAGACCTTCTGCATGCGGCGGTGGGCGACGGTGTGACCTTCGGTCGCCTGGCGGTCTCCGATCATCACGACGCCGTCGCTGTACTGCAGCGCCAGGATCGTCGTGCCGTGCGCCGGCCGCAACGCGGTCATGTCCCCCGGTGGGATCTCCCACGTCGGAACGAGATCGTGGGCGCGCAATGCGCCGGAAAAGCTCGAGGGAGGGAACGTGGGATCGAGAGGGAGCGGGTTGGGCCGAACGTCGTCGGTCACTCGCCGCCCTTTTGCACGTAGTTCTTGACGAACTCCTCGGCGTTCTCTTCCAGAACCGAGTCGATCTCGTCCAGCAGGTCGTCGATGCGGTCGGTGAGCTCATCCCCGACGACCGCGTCGATCTCTTCGACGACGTCGACGTCTGCTTCCGTCGTTTCCGGCTGGGTCTGCTTCTGCTCCTGCTCAGCCATCGTCACCTTCCAGCGCTCGAACCAGCTCCGCGGCGTTCTCACAACGATCCAACAAGCCGGCAACCCGATCTCGGTTGCCGCGAAGGGGCTCCATCATAGGCACCCGCTTCAGCGACTCCTGGCCGACGTCGAAGACGAGCGAGTCCCAGTTGGCGGCAACGAGATCATCCCCGTACCGCCGGACACATTCACCGCGAAAGTAGGCCCGGGTCGAATCCGGCGGCGAGGCGACGGCCGCCTCGATGTCGTCCTCGCCGAACAGGCGCCGGATCCGTCCGGATGCGGCCAGGCGGTGGTACAGCCCGCGATCGGGGTCGACGTCGTGGTACTGGAGGGCCAGCAGCCTCAGCTTGCTGTGCTCCCAGTCGAGATCGTCCCGGTCCTGGTACTGCTTGAGGAGCTTGAGCTTGGCGGTCCAGTCGAGCCGATCTGCGGTGCGCATCGGGTCCGCGTCGAGATCGGCGAGCAATGACTCCCATTCGTCGAGTACGTCCCCGAACGAGGAGTCGAGGTCCGACGACTGGAAATACTTCGTGGCCCACTCGTGGTATTGCCACTGCAGCTCCAGGGCCGTGGCCGTGCCGCCGTCGGCGAGATCGAGAGGACGGCGCAGGTCGAGGTCGTGGGACACCTGCCACACGGAGTTGACGGGGTCGAGGAGGCCGAGCGGCTCGGGCAGGGCCCCGTCCTCGATGGCGGCCAGGATGAGAGCCGCCGAACCGAGTTTCACGAACGTCTGAACTTCGGAGAGGTTGGCGTCGCCGATGATCACGTGCAGGCGGCGGTACTTCGAGGCGTCGCCGTGGGGCTCGTCGCGAGTATTGATGATCGGACGCTTCAGCGTCGTCTCGAGCCCGACTTCCTCCTCGAAGAAGTCCCCGCGTTGCGTGATCTGGTAGTCGACCCGGGGCCGTCCGTTCTCACTGCCGAGCTTCCCCGATCCGGTGAAGACCTGGCGCGTGACGAGGAAGGTGGTGAAGAACCGCACGACGTCGTTGAAGGGGAGATCACGGGACAGCAGATAGTTCTCGTGGGCACCGTACGAATTGCCTTTGCCGTCGCTGTTGTTCTTGTGGATGACCATGCGTTGCTCGGGTTCGAGCAGCGCTTGACTGGCACGAGCGGCGCGAGCCATGACGGTCTCGCCGGCCTTGTCGTAGAGGGCGGCCTCACGCGGCGTTGCGCACTCCGGTGTGGAGTATTCGGGATGGGCGTGGTCGACGTAGAGGCGGGCCCCATTGGTGAGAACCACGTTGACCAGGCCGGTGTCGAGGTCGGGCGGCGGAGCGCCGTCGAACCCGAACCCGCGGGCGTCCCGGCCCGGCGATTCCTCTTCGAAGGACCACTGAATCCGGGCGCGGCCACCTGCGTAGGAGTTGATGACCATGCTCGAACCGAGCACAGGATTGAAATCCACCTGGTTGCGAACCGTAATACCGAACTCGGTCTCGGTCCCGAGGACCTTAGGCAGCGCCACGCAGCCTCACAGATACTGGCCGGTCGTGATGGCCTCGATGCTTCGGCTCTCGGCGTCTCCTTCGATGAGGGTTCGCACGTACACGATGCGTTCGCCCTTCTTGCCGGAGATCTTGGCCCAGTCGTCCGGGTTCGTCGTATTGGGGAGATCCTCGTGTTCGCGGAACTCCTGCACGATGGCTTCGAGGAGATCCGCGGTCTTTATGCCTCTCGTGCCCCCGTCGATCTCGCGCTTGATGGCTTCCTTTTTGGCACGCCGCACGATGTTCTCGATCATCGCCCCCGACGAGAAGTCCTTGAAGTAGAGCACTTCTTTGTCGCCGTTGGCGTACGTGACCTCGAGGAAACGGTTGACGTCGTCTGTGGAGTACATCTGGGCGACCACACGCTCCGTCATCTGGTCGACGAGCGCCGACGTGCCGCCGGCGCCGTCCGCTTCCTCGGCATCGAGCGGGAGATCCGGGTGGAGATAGATGCGGAAGATGTGCTTCGCAGAGTCCTGGTTGGGACGCTCGATCTTGATCTTGACGTCGAGCCGGCCGGGGCGCAGGATTGCCGGATCGATGAGGTCTTCACGGTTCGAGGCGCCGATCACGATGACGTTCTTGAGGCTCTCGACGCCGTCGAGCTCGGAGAGGAGCTGCGGGACGATCGTCGACTCGACGTCGGATGAGATCCCGGTTCCCCGGGTGCGGAACAGCGAATCCATCTCGTCGAAGAACACGATGACGGGTACACCCTCGTCCGACTTCTCCTTGGCGCGCTGGAAGATCAAGCGGATCTGTCGTTCGGTTTCTCCGACGTACTTGTTGAGAAGCTCGGGACCTTTGATGTTGAGGAAGTAACTGCGGGCGTCTTCCTTCCCGGTCTTGCGGGCGACCTCCTTGGCAAGGCTGTTGGCGACGGCCTTGGCGATGAGCGTCTTACCGCAGCCGGGGGGCCCGTAGAGCAATACGCCCTTGGGTGCAGCCAGCTCGTAGTCGTCGAATCGATCCTTGTGGACATACGGCAGCTCGACCGCGTCGCGGATCGCCTCGATCTGGTTACGCAGGCCGCCGACCTGCTCATAGGTGATGTCGGGCACTTCTTCGAGAACGAGCTCCTCGACTTCGGGACGAACCATCCGCTCGAAGACCAACCCGGTGCGAGTGTCCATCCGGACGTAGTCGCCTACCCGGATGTACTCACCCTGGAGGGGCGCCGCCAGGTCGACGACCCGCTCTTCGTCGGCGCGGCCGATGATGATCACCCGGCCGTCGGGCAGGAGTTCCCGAATCCGCACGACGTCACCACTCATGTCGAAGTCCCTGACGTCGATCACGTTGTACGCCTCGTTCAGCAGGACCTCCTGGCCCCGCTCGAGTTCCTTGATTTCGATCGTCGGCTCGACGTTGACACGCAGCTTCCGTCCCGACGTGTTCACGTCGACGGTGCCGTCCGGATTCACTCCGAGGATCGTGCCGAACGGATTGGGCGGTGCTGTGAGCTTCTCGACTTCTTCGCGAAGGATGGCGAGCTGTTCCCGGGTCTCCTCGAGGACGGCGGTGAGCTTTTCGTTCTGCCCGCGTGCCTGGATGAGCTGCTCCTTGCTCTCGAGCAGTCGCTCCTCCAGGACCCG
>JBFIQU010000126.1:0-6576 GCA_041609395.1 Acidimicrobiia bacterium
GTGCCTGGCGACGACCCTGCCCTGCATGGCGGCGACCGACGACAGCGGCATCTGGCCGGTCACATCGCCGGCCCCGTAGATGTGCGGCTGCGTCGAGCGTTGAAACTCGTCGACCATGACGTAGCCCCGCTCGGTCTTCACCCCGATCTCGTCGAGCCCGAGGCCATCGGTGTTGGGGACCGCCCCCACGGCGAGCAGCATGTGGCTGCCCGATATCCGGCGGCCGTCCTCGGTCTCCACGACCACCCCACCGTCCTCGCGGGTCACTCCCGTGGCTCGCGCCCCTTTCAACAGCTTCACCCCCCGCTCGAGGAAGATCTGCTCGAGCAACGACGCCACCTCCGGGTCGCGGTGCGGCAGCACCTGCTGCCGGCTGACGAGGAGAGTCACCCGGGCACCGAGGGACGAGAAGATGTGCACGAACTCGACACCCGTCACGCCCGACCCGACGATGATGATGTGCTCCGGCAGTTGCGGCATGTGATAGGCGTGACGGGTCGTCAAGATCCGCTCGCCGTCGACGGGAGCCCATTCGGGCACCCACGGCCGGGTTCCCGTCGCGATCAACGCCTTGTCGAAACGCACCGGGATGGAGCCGTCTTCGGTCTCTGCCTCGGCGGTGTGATCGCCGGTGAAGCGGCCACGGCCGGCGATGATCTCGACACCCTGCGACAGGAGCATGTCGGTCGTACCGGCCGACACCGAACCGCTCAGCGCGTGGAGCCGCTCCGAGATCCGCTCCATGTCGGGACGCACGGCGTCGGGCGTCGCGATCCCGAGCTTCTCCGAACCTTCGATAGCGTGGAGGCGCATGGACGTTGCGACCATGGCCTTCGACGGAATGCAGTCCCAGATATGAGCGGCGCCCCCGACGACGCTGTCCTCGATCAGCGTGACGCTGGCTCCAAGACTGGCGGTGATGGTGGCCGCAGAGTTGCCGGCAGGCCCGCCGCCCACGATGAGGAAACGAAGTCGATCGTCATCGGTCATGACTGCTCCTCCGGTTGCGCGTTCAGATGGAGTGGGTGGGACGGTAGCTACCGAACACGCGCCGCAACGCGTCGGAGACCTCGCCGAGGGTGGCTCGCTCGGCCAGCGCCTGCTTCATCGGATACAGCACGTTGTCCCCGCCGGCGGCTGCGGCGGCGACGTCGTCGAGCAGGGCGGTCACCGTGCCGGAATTCCGCGTGGTCCGCAGCTCGTCGAGGCGGCGGCGCTGCTGCGCTTCGAGTTCCGGGTCGACGGTGAGACCGGCCGCGTCGGGGCCGCCCTCATCGACATACCGGTTGACTCCGACGACGACGAGCTCTCCCGACTCGATCCGGCGGGCCTGGTCGTATGCAGAATCCTCGATCCATCGCTGGATCAGGCCGGCGTCGATCGCGGCGACGGCACCCCCGGCGGTTTCGATCTTGTCGAGAATGGCCCGCGCCGCAGCCTCGATCTCGTCCGTGAGGGCTTCGATCACGTAACTCCCGGCGAACGGGTCGACGGTGTCGGGGATACCGGTCTCGTGGGCAATGATCTGCTGGGTGCGCAGCGCCAGGCGGGCGGAGTGATCGGTGGGGAGGCCGAGGGCCTCGTCGAAAGCGTTCGTGTGCAGCGACTGGGTTCCGCCCAGCACCGCCGCCAGTGCTTGCAGCGTCGTGCGCACGATGTTGTTTTCGGGCTGCTGCGCGGTCAGGGTGCTCCCCGCCGTCTGCGTATGGAAGCGCATGCGCCACGACGCCGGATCCTCCGCGCCGACGTCCTCCCGCATCAGGCGCGCCCAGAGGCGGCGGGCCGCACGGTATTTGGCGATCTCTTCGAGGAAGTTGTTGTGGCTGTTCCAGAAGAACGAGAGACGTGGGGCGAAGTCGTCGACGGCGAGGCCCGCATCCTCCGCTGCCTGCACGTACGCCAACCCGTTGGCGATGGTGAATGCAACCTCCTGGACGGCGGTGGCGCCGGCCTCGCGAATGTGATACCCGCTGATCGAGATCGTGTTCCAGTTCGGGAGCTCCCGGCTGCAGTAGGCGAACAGATCGGTGATGAGCCGCATCGAGGGCACCGGCGGATAGATGTAGGTCCCCCTGGCGGCGTACTCCTTGAGGATGTCGTTTTGCACCGTCCCCCGGATGGCGGGCGGGTCGACGCCCTGTTCCTCGGCGACGAGTTGATACAGCAGCAGCAGAATGGCGGCGGTTGCGTTGATCGTCATCGATGTCGATACCTCGCCGAGCGGTATGCCGTCGAACAGCCGGTGCATGTCGTCGATCGAATCGATGGCGACCCCGACCTTGCCGACTTCGCCCGATGCAAGGTCGTGGTCCGAGTCGAGTCCCATCTGCGTCGGGAGGTCGAACGCAACCGACAGCCCGGTTTGGCCGGCGGCGAGCAGTGACGTGAACCGTTCGTTCGTGGCTTCGGCGGTGCCGAAGCCGGCGTATTGACGCATGGTCCACAGCCTGCCGCGGTACATCGTCGGATAGGGACCACGCGTGAACGGGTACTCCCCCGGCGCCGCCAGATCGCGGTCGGGATCCCACGACGGCCGCTCCGGTCCGTAGACCGGCTCAACGTCGAATCCGCTGCTGGTGCGGCGGGGCGGCACGGTATCGCTCATGATCACCATTACACTTTCCAGCGGTGCCTTTCGCTACCCGGGAACCAACTGTTCCCGTCCGACGTCTCTCCCCAAGGACATGGAACCCACTATTCACCAGGCGGAGCGCCTCGACAAACGCGGCCACCGTCTTCTCGGATTCACAGCTCTCATGGTCGTTGCCGTGCTGGCGGCGACCTGGGTCGGCCTGTTCTCGTTCCTGAGCGCCAACGCCACGTTCGGAACCGTCGACGACCTCCAGGTTCGGTACATACCTGAAGTCGAGCCACTCGAACTCGACCTCCCCGACCTGTCGCGACTGTCGGAGGTCTACACCGCCGACGGGGTGCTCCTCGGCAAGCTGACCGAACGCAACAGCCAGCCGGTCCCGCTCGACGAGATCCCGGAGATCGTCATCCACGCCGTTCTGGCCGCCGAGGACTCCCAGTTCTACGAGCACGAAGGTATCGACTTTCGCGCCATCGTCCGCGCCGCAATCGAGGACATCAAGGGGGGAGCCCGGCAGGGCGGCTCGACCATCACGCAGCAGGTCGTGAAACAGAATTTCGTGACCGACGAACAGACCATCGACCGCAAGATCCGCGAGGCCGTCATCGCCGCCGAACTCGAGACGCGGTACACGAAAGACGAAATCCTCGAGTTCTACCTGAACTCGGTCTTCTTCGGCTCGAATGCGTACGGCGTGAAAGCTGCGGCGCAGGAATTCTTCAACAAGGACCTCGATGAACTGACGATCGCCGAGGCGGCCGCCTTGATGACGCCCATCCGCAACCCGACGCGGTACGACCCGCGTCGCCGGCCGGCCACCGTCACCCGTGCCCGCAACGCCGTCATCGACAACATGGTGGCCAACGGCTTCATCACCCTCGCCCAGGGCGAAGCGGCCAAGTCCGACGAGTTGCGAACCGCACCGCGGTCGGAGGCGAGAGAGATCTCACCGGAAGTCATGATCGCGGCACGAGAGCAACTGCTCAACGATCCAACCTACGGCCTCGGAGACACGTTCCTGCAGCGCAAGCGAGCGCTGTTCGGCTGTCCGGCGTCTGATACGGAATGTGAAGGCGGCGGCGGCCTCCGAGTCTTCCTGACCGTGGATCTCGGCCTCCAGCGCGAAGCCGAACGAATCCTGCGCGAATGGTTCCCGGTCGGAGACGAGGAGTCGTTGCCGACCGGCGCCATCGCCATGGTCGAGAACGCCAGCGGCGCCATCCGGGTCATGGCGGGCGGACTCGACTTCGGAGAGGATCTGGAATCCGGCCAGCGCCCGTACGACCTGGCCGGCAAGGGCCGCCAGAACACGGGGTCGTCGTCGAAGCCGTTCGGCCTGATCGCCGCACTCGAAAACGGATGGACCCTCAACTCCTACTGGGACTACACGAGCCCGCAAATCCTGGAGTTCGGTGGAACCGAGCCGTGGAACTGTGGCAACTTCTCCGGTGGCGGGGAGGGCATTCGCTCGCTGGAAAGCGCACTGGTGGCGTCGACGAATACGGTGTTCTGCCAGCTGTCGCTGACCGTCGGGCCGGAGAACATCAAGGACGTCATGCAGCGGGCCGGCATCACATCGCCGCTCAATCCGGTTCCATCCATCGTGCTCGGAACCCAGGCCGTCAGTCCGCTGGAGATGGCGTCCGCCTACTCGACGATCGCCAACATGGGGACCCAGGTCGACTCGTATCTGATCGAGCGCATCGTGGCCGCCGACGGGTCGGTGATCTACCAGCACCAGGCCACGCCGGAGCAGGTGTTCGACGAGGCGTTGATGGCGGCGGTGCGCAACACGATGCAGCAGGTCGTCGCCCGGGGGACCGGAACTCGATCCCGCCTCGACGACGGTCGCGAGCAGGCGGGCAAAACGGGCACCCACCAGAATTTCACCGACGTCTGGTACGTAGGGTTCATCCCGCAATACACGACGGCCGTGTGGGTCGGGCATGCCGACCGTCAGATCGAGATGCGAGACATCGTCGTTGGGCCGGAGCGCGATTTCTACCGGGTGGCCTCGTCCAGCCGGATACCGGCACCGATCTGGAAGCAGTTCATGGAGATCGTCGTCGTCGACCTTCCGATCGTCTCCTGGCCCGACGACCCGGAGGGAACCTCTGCGTACTACGCCGCCCAACGCACCGAGGTACCCGACGCGCTGGAGGTCGCCGATGAGGAGGGGATCATCAATCCCGACCTCAAGGACCTGAAGAGCCTGTTCTACAAGGCCGGCCTCGACCTCGAGATCGAGTACATCAACTCGACCGAACCGGAAAACACGTTCCTCACCCAGGATCCCGAGCCGGGCACGGCGATCAACCAGGGCAAGCCGGTCAAGATCGAGATCTCGAACGGGGATCCGCCCGAGATAGAGCTGCCCAACTGGATCGGGCTCGATCTCGATGGTCTCAACACGGAATTGGCGAGGCTCCTCGAGGAGTTCGACGTCGCCCTCGAGTGGGTGTCCGACACCCAGGAGGTCGGCGACCCCGCCTTCATCGGCCGCATCGTGGCGACCGCTCCTGCGGCCGGAACGATCGTGCTGCACGGCGACACCATCACGGTGTTCTGGGGAATCCCCCAGAGCGGGTTGGGCGACGGCTAGCCAGACCTCGACCCCGACTCCAACCCCGACCCGAGCGCCAACTCCGACCCAGACCCCGACTCCGACTGGTGGCTGACGGCTGGAAGCTCGCCGCCGGCGCCTGCCTTTTCTTTCGCGCAATTCCCTTCTTCCCCTTTACATATCGTTAAGCATCGTTATCTTGCTGAACATGACGTTCACAGCGCCCGCACCCATCCGTCCGGATGCCCGTCCTCCCATCGAGATGGATGCCGCGCCACCGCCGGGCGCTGTGTTCGTCACTCGTCCCACGGTCCACCGCCGCTCCATGATCCGTCCCAGGCTCTGGAACGATGCCGTTGCCGTACTGGGCCATCAGGTCGACGACCCGTACGTGCGTCGCTACTGGACCGCGGTGATAGGGCCCGGTGCCGTCGCCGATCTGCTGCGGCTCACCGTCGCCGCTCTTCGCGGCATCGCCGTGGTCCGACCGGTCCGCCTGGGAGTGCTCGTTCGCGAGAACCTGGTCAGAGTCGAGGACTCGACCGTGTGGGTTCGACCGACGGTCCCGCCCCTCTCCGTCGCTCACGTCCGGCGCCTTCCTCCTGCGCTGCGCGGCGAGCACTCCCGGGTGCGATGGAGTTCCGGCGTCTGAACCTGCGGTACGCTCACGCAGGTGAGCGTCGCATCGGCAATCGAAGTTCTCGCCGGAACCGAAAGCATCCTCGTGTTCACCGGCGCCGGTATTTCGACCGAGTCCGGCATCCCGGACTTCCGCGGCCCGCACGGCGTGTGGAAAACCCGTGACCCCAACGAGTTCACGTTCCAGCGCTGGGTGCAGGACCCCGAACATCGCAAACAGGCGTGGGCAGGGCTGCGCGATTCGCCGCTGCACAACGCGCGCCCCAACGCGGCCCACGAGGCGATTGCGGCCTTGTGGCGATCCGGGCGCATGGTCGGCTGCGTGACGCAGAACATCGACGGCCTCCATCAAGCGGCCGGACTGCCCGACTACGCCGTGATCGAGGTCCACGGCAGCACCCGAACGACGCGGTGCCTCGAATGTGGACAGACGTGGCCGACGCCGGAGATCGAGGCACGGGTCGATGCCGGCGACGAGGATCCCCACTGCACCGAATGCGGAGGGCTTCTGAAGCTGAGCGTCGTCTCGTTCGGTGAGTACTTGCCGGAGACCGCCGTGGCGAAGTCGTTCGCAATGGCCGAGGCCGCCGATGCGGTAGTTGCCATCGGATCGACGCTGTCCGTCTACCCCGCCGCCGACATCCCGATGGCTGCCGCAGTCCGTGGCGTTCCCTACGTGATCGTCAACCTGGGACACACCGAACACGACAATCTCGCCACGGTTCGTATCGAGGAGCCGGCCGGAAGCGCCGTGCCGGAGCTGATTTCGGCCCTTATCGCA
>JBFIQU010000127.1:0-6532 GCA_041609395.1 Acidimicrobiia bacterium
CAGCTTCGTCACGTCTGGGATGCCGTTGCCGGTGGCCCGGCGCGGGACGTGCGCAAGTTCCGTGACGAGCTGTTGTGGCAGGAGTACGCCCGCCATCTCTACGCGCGGCTCGGCGATGCGACGGCACGAGCTCTGCGTGCCGTACCGCGGCGCGACGGCACGGATCCCGATCCGTGGAACCCTCGAATGGAGTGCATGCGGCGCACCGTGGACGAGCTCGAAACCGACGGCTGGCTGGTCAACCAGACGAGGATGTGGCTCGCATCGCAATGGACGGTGCGTCACGGACGGCGGTGGCAAGAAGGCGAGGACCTGTTCTTTGCCCATCTCCTCGACGGTTCGCGAGCCGCCAACCGTCTCGGCTGGCAGTGGACGATCGGTGCCTTGACGGGCAAGGAGTACGGGTTCTCCCGCTGGCAGGTCGAGAAGCGCGCCCCGGGTCTGTGCGACGCCTGCGAGCTGCGAGACGGCTGCCCGATCGAGCAGTGGCCGCCGGATCGCGTGCCGGCAGGGCTCGATCCCCCGGATGCGGTGCGTTTCGATACCGCCCCCGATGACACCGCCGGTCCCCGTTCGGTCGTCCGGCACGCTCCGCCCGACGCGGTATGGGTCACGGCCGAATCGCTGGGGGATGCGGATCCGGCTCTGGCCGCCCACCCCGATGTTCCGGCCATCTTCGTGTTCGACGAGGCGCTGTTGCGCCGGCTCCGCCTCAGTGCCAAGCGGATGGTGTTTCTCGCAGAGTCGCTCGCCGACCTCGCCCTGCGACGGACCGTGGAAGTGCACCGCGGGGATCCGGCTGCGGTGGTCGGAGACCGGGCGGTCGCCGTCACCTTCGCTCCCGTGCCCGGGTTTCGCCGGATCGTCGCAACGAGACGACCGGCCGAGCTGCATCCGTGGCCGTGGTTGGTTCGCCCCCATGGACGCTCGGTCGCATCGTTCAGCGCCTGGAGAAAACACATAGGGCCGGTGCGCTAGGACGGCGTAGCGGCGGTATGGTCGCAGGCATGTCCAAGCCACTCATTCTCGCCGTCGACGCCGACCCGACAGCCCGCGCCCAGCTGACCCTCGATCTCGAGCGATACGGAGATGATTTCACCATCCGGGTCGTCGATGATCTGCAGGAGGCCGCTGCGATGCTCGAGGGCCCGAGTCGGATCGCACTGGTTCTCGTCGACGACAGTGTCGGGTTCGACGAGCTCCTGCGGTTCTTCGATGAGCATCGGGATCGTCTGGACGACGCCGCCCGTGTGATGCTGTGCTCCGTCACCGAGGCCGACGAAGCCCTCGAGGCCATCAACCGCGTCGGGGTTCAGCAGTGGGTGCCGCGACCGTGGGACGATCCCCTGGCCGGGTTGTACCCCGTCGTCGACGACCTGCTCGACGACTGGGTCGCCGACCACCCCGATTCGGTGCGGCGGGTCCTCCTCATCGGGCATCGCTGGGCGCGCCATTCACACGACCTCAAGGATTTCCTCGGGCGGAACCACGTACCGTTTGCGTGGCTCGACCTCGATCGCGGTCGGGAAGCGATGGCGACATTGCACCGGCTCGGTGCGACCGAAGCGGAGCTTCCCGTCGTCGTCCTCCCCGACGGGAACGTGGCGGCGGATCCGAGTGTCGAGGAACTCGCCGCCCTTCTCGGCATGCACGCACATGCCGATCGCCGCTATTACGACCTGGCCATCGTCGGCGCCGGGCCGGCCGGTCTGGCCGCCGCTGTGTACGGTGCCTCGGAAGGCCTGTCAACGGTCCTCATCGAGCGCGACGCCCCCGGGGGGCAGGCCGGGACCAGCTCGCGAATCGAGAACTACCTCGGTTTCCCCAGCGGCGTCAGCGGTGCTGATCTCGCCCGCCGCGCCTTGACCCAGGCAAAACGCTTCGGGGTGGAGGTTCTCAGCCCGCAGCATGTGGAACGAATGACCGTGGCCCCGCCGTTCAAGGTTCTCGAGCTCGGCGATGGTTCGTCGCTGAGCTCCAAGGCGGTCGTGGTCGCAACGGGCGTCACCTACCGCAGGCTCTCGGCGCCGGGCCTCGACCGTCTGGCCGGGGCCGGGGTCTACTACGGTGCCGCCACCACCGAGGCTCTCGATGCGGCCGGCGAACATGTTCTCGTGGTCGGAGGCGCCAACTCGGCGGGCCAGGGGGCAATGTACTTCTCGCGCTTCGCCGAACGCGTCACGATGATTGTGCGGCATGATCTGGCGAGCCATATGTCGCAATACCTCATCGATCAGATCGAATCGACACCGAACATCGAGGTGAGGGCCGGCAGCCACGTCCTGGAGGCAGTCGGCGACGATCATCTCGAATCGGTCCGGATCGAGGACGTCGAGGCCGGAACCGTCGAGACGGTGCCGACGAGCTTTCTCTTTGTGTTCATCGGCGCCGAGCCCAGCAATCCATGGCTCGGAGACCTGGTGGCAACCGACGAGCACGGGTACATCCTCGCCGGACCGGATTTGCGGCATCACGAGATCGAAAGTGGCTGGCCGCTCGATCGCGACCCGCTCCACCTCGAGACCAGCCTGCCGGGAGTCTTCGTCGCCGGGGATGTGCGGCACGGTTCCATTCGACGGGTTGCGGGAGCTGTCGGTGAGGGATCGACGTGCGTGCAGCTCGTCCATCGATACCTCGCCAACCCCGAGTGACGGCTGCACTACGCAGGCTGCTCCTCGACTCCTACGCAGCGGCGCTCCACGCCGTCGACCCGTATCGTCTGACGGCCGCCGCCATCGTTCGTGACGGTGGCCGCCTCGAGCTGGGTGGGGTTCCCGTTCGCCCGCACGCCCGCCTGTTCGTCGTCGCGCTCGGAAAAGCGGCAGGCAGAATGGCGGCCGCCGCCGCCGAGGCTCTCGGTGATCTCATGGCAGATTGCGTGGTCGTCACGGACACCGGGGTCTCCGTGCCCCCGGGGTGCACGCTCTTCGTTGCAGGTCATCCGCTCCCCGACGCGTCCAGCCTCGCTGCCGGTGATTCGATCCTCCGCCTCGCCGGCCGGGCCGGTGCCGGCGACGTGGTGCTGGTTCTGCTCAGTGGCGGTGGGTCGGCGCTGGCCGAGTCGCTTCCTGATTCGCTCCGTCTCGATGATCTGGTGACGGTGACCCGGGTGCTGGTCGGCTCTCCGATCCCGATTGGCGAGGTCAACGCAGTGCGCCGCGGATTCTCCCGGTTGAAAGGCGGAGGCCTGCTCGCCGCCTCCGCACCCGCCCGGGTCGTGACGCTCGCCATCTCCGACGTTCCGGTGGATTCACCCGAGGACATAGCATCCGGGCCGACGGTCGTGACCGGATTTGCAGCTCGCGAGGCGCTGGCCGTGTTGGAGCGCCATGGCCTCACCCCTGCCGTTCCGTCAGCGGTGATCGCTCATCTTCGGTCGGCCGAGCCGGTCCCTACCCCGGCGGCGTCAGGGGTCCTCCGGGTCCTTGCCGATGCGCGTACCGCCGGTCGAGCGGCCGCCGCACAGCTGTCCGGGGCCGGCTATTCGGTTCCTCCCATCGGGATTCTGGGCGGTGTCGCCGGTGCGGCCGGCCGGGAGACGGGGAGAGCGGCCCGGCGCGCCGCTCCCGGCGAAGCCTGGGTGGGATGCGGCGAGACCGTGGTGCAGGTCGGTGGTGACGGCGCCGGCGGCCGGAACACAGAAGCCGCGCTGAACGCGGCGCAGGCCATCGATGGCTCCGACGGAATCGCCATGTTGTTCGGAGCCACCGACGGGGTGGACGGAACCAGTTCATCGCGGGGCGCCATCGTGGACGGTGGCACGATTGGCCGGGGCAGTAGCGCCGGTCTCGATCCCGCCGGCGCGCTCGCTCGCAGCGATAGCGGCACCTTTCTCGCAGCGTCCGGCGACCTCATCCCGGGAGGTCCGACCGGAACCAACGTCGGCGACGTGTGGGCGTGGGCGCGATCGCGCTAGTTGAGCGGGGCGCCGTGGAGCGTCGTTACGAACGGCGCCACCTTGTCGGCATCGAGGGGCCGGCTGTAGAGGAATCCCTGGGCGAGGTCGCAGCCGAGTGACAACAGGAAGTCACGCTGCCGCGTCGTCTCGACCCCTTCAGCGATGACCTCGAGATTCAGCGACCGGCCCATGTTGATGATGGCTTCGGAGATGGCGGCGTCGTCGGCGTCGTCGGTGATGTCGGAAATGAACGATCTGTCGATCTTCAGCGCATCGATCGGGAACCGCTTGAGGTAGCTGAGCGACGAGTACCCGGTACCGAAGTCGTCGACCGACACCTTGATCCCCGAGTCGCGCAGGCGTTCCAGGACGCGGCGGGCGCGCTCGGTGTCCTCGACAAGCGTTCCCTCCGTCAGCTCGAGTTCGAGCATGCCCGGATCCAGTCCCGCAGCTTCGATGGCGCCCACGACCGTCTCGACGAGGTCGCCCTGCCGGAACTGCCGCGATGAGACATTGACCGAGATGCGGAGTTCCGCAAGGCCTTGCCGTCGCCACTCGCGAGCCTGCCGGCACGTCTCCTGGATGACCCAGTCGCCGAGGGCGACGATGAGGTCGGATTCCTCGGCAAGCGGGATGAAGCGTCCCGGCGGGATCGATCCGAGCTCCGGGTGATTCCAGCGCAACAGCGCCTCCAGGCCGAGGATCGCTCCGGTTCGCATGTCGATCTTGGGCTGGTAGACGAGCCGCAACTGGTCGTCGCGGGCGAGGGCCTTCCGCAAGGAATCGACCAGGAACAGGCGCTCGGCAGTCTTCGCTCGCAGCTCCGAGGTGAAGTACTGGTACGTGTTGCGGCCCGCCTCCTTGGCCGAGTACATCGCAATATCGGCATCTTTGAGCAGCTCGTCGACTTCGTCCCCGTCGAGCGGATAGACGGCGATTCCGATCGAGGCGGTCACGTGGTGTTCGCCGTCCTCGATGATGATCGGCTGAGAGATCTCGGCGATGATCTTCTCGGCGACCGCCGAAGCGTGTTCAACGCGATGCCCCCCTTCGAGGACGACCATGAACTCATCGCCGCCGAGGCGGGCAATCGTGTCGCTCTCACGAACCGAACTCCGCAGCCGGTTCGCTACCTGGCGGAGGAGTTCGTCCCCGACGGCGTGACCGTGGCGGTCGTTCACGGCTTTGAAGTCGTCGAGGTCGATGAACATCAGCGAGATGAGGCCACCGTCGCGGCGTGCTCGATGGACCGCATGCTGCAGGCGGTCCTGGAGCAGCGTTCGGTTGGCGAGCCCGGTGAGAGAGTCGAACTGCGCCATGTAGTTGATCTCCTCTTGATCCGCCTCGCGTTCGGCGGCGTGGAGCTCCTCGCGTTCCTCCATATGGCGCTGGATCCCCACGGCGACGGGGCGGAAGAGGAACACGGCTTCGAGTACGAGAAGCACCAGTGTGATATCGAGAAGTGCGATCTGCGCCTTTCTCATGCCGCGGATGCCGGCGGCGGACTCCTGCTCGAGCTGGAATGTGATGACGTCCATCCCGTCCCGAAAGAGCCGGGTCTGGGTTTCAAGAGCCTCGAGGGTCGTCTCGTCGACCGAGGGGTCGGCGGCGATCCGGTTTGCGATCACCTGGATCTGGGCGAACGGAGGAATGACGCCGAGGAAGAGCCGCTGCGCGTCGGGCTCGGTGACGGGTTCCACGCCCTGCCCCGGGTCGCCGAAGATCAGACCGTCGTGCGTCGACTCGAGCTGGCCGAGAATCGCTGTGATTCTGCCGGCCGCCTTGGTGCGGGCCGTCTCGTCGGTCGCATAGACGGCATCGGCGGCGGCGGTGTCGAGCTGGTGAGCGAGGACGCTCTGGCGGGCCGTCACGCCGATGCGGTATGCGTCGTTCTCCTGCTGGGACAGCTCGCGATTGACGAGCATCGTGCTGGTCACGGCGAGAGCTCCGATGATGGCGAGGCCGACGATGTAGCGAACGGTCAGACGGCGCCGAACGACCTGGCGACCGCCACCGCTCTTGCGAAATGAAAACCGCACGCCGAAACCTCGTTCATCGCTTGGGGGCGCCTTCCGATGTATCGGCAGACCGGGTGGTCGAGTTGAGCGGCACGATCAGTTTCTGACCCGGCAATGGTCTCCGTACGGCACGATCTCGATGATGTCACCATCCACGATGCGGCGCCGTATCGACTCCCAGAACCCGGCATCGAGCAGGTCGAGATGATGTCGCTCGAAGGCGGCTCGAAGCGGGCCGGGGAGACCGAGGAAGGCGCCGAATTCCTCGGGGTAGATGTCATTCTCTGCAACGCCGAACCACGGTTCAGCGGCCATCTCGTCTTCGACGGATTGCGGTTCCGGAAGCTTCCGAAAGCGGCGGCCGGCCAGGTCGGTCAATTCGTCGTAGTCGTAGAAGACGACGCGCCCGTGCCGGGTCACGCCGAAGTTCTTCGTCAACATGTCGCCGGGGAATATGTTGCTCCGGGCGAGATCCTTGATCGCAGCGCCGTAGTCGAGAACCGCTGCGGCGGCCGACCGCCGATCGGCGGTGCGGATAAACAGGTCGAGGGGCACGACCCGTCGTTCGACGTATGCGTGGTCGATGACGACAGAGGATCCGTCGGAGTGCACGGCG
>JBFIQU010000128.1:0-6495 GCA_041609395.1 Acidimicrobiia bacterium
GCCGGCGTCATCATCACCGAAGTGACCGGCAACGGCCGCTGGGACGGCATTACGTCAATGGCCATCGGCGTGCTGCTGGCGGGAGTGGCGTGGGTCCTGGCGTTGGAGACGAAGTCACTCCTGATCGGTGAGGGCGCCAGCCGTCGCGACCGTGCCGCGATCCGTGCCGCCACGCTCGCAGTTCCCAACGTGACCAGCCTGGAGGCGCTGCGAACAATGCAGCTCGGACCGAACCAGATCCTCGTCGCTATGGATGTCGACTTCGACGACGAGATGAGCGACGACCAAATCGAAGCGGCCATCGACGAGATCGAGCGGCGGGTTCGGGAAGTTCTCCCGGCGGCTACGCAGATCTTCGTCGAGCTGCAATCGGCCCCATGACCGGCACGGCATCGGCATCGGCGTCGTCGGCGAACTTGGGCCCGGGTTTCGACTGTCTCGCACTCGCCCTCGACCTGCGCGCCGCGGCGACGGCGACCCCGTCCGACGACTGGCGGGTCGAGTCCGACGGAGCTCCCGCCGAGGAAGCCACCGCGTTCGTCCGGAGCGTTGCCGACGTTGCCGGCATCGACCGTCCGTACCACGTCACGATCGCAAGCGAGATTCCGAGATGCAGCGGCCTCGGGTCGAGCGCGGCGGTGGCCACCGCCGTGCTGGCGGCGATGTGGCGCGCCGGCGGGACCGAACCGAGCGCCCAGGACGTCTTCGAGGCGGTCCGCCGGGTCGAGGGGCACGGCGACAACGCCGCGGCCGCAGCGTTTGGTGGGCTTGTCGTCGTACTGGGACGCTCCGTGCGCCGGCTCATACTGCACGAGAGTTTGATCCCCATCGTTGCGGTGCCCAGGAGCGCGCTCGCCACGTCCGAAGCCCGCCTGGCTCTCCCTGCGTCTGTCTCCCACGACGCGGCGGCTCGCAGTGTGGCTCGCGCCGTGTTCCTCACCGAAGGCCTGCGGACCGGCGACCCCGAGGCCTTCGTGCGCGCCGCCGGTGATGAGCTTCACGAAGGTTTTCGGGAGCACTTGTCTCCCGTCAGCCACGAGCTCATGCTCGCGGCCCGGCGCAACGGCGCGCTGCATGCCGCGTGGAGCGGGGCGGGACCGTCGGTGCTGGCCTGGGCGAACGAAGCCACGGCGGATGCGGTGGCCGAGGCCATGGCCGGCATCGTGGCCCGGGACGGGGAAGTGGTGCGACCCGGCGTGGGGACCGGGCTGGCCTGAAGGCTCAGGGAATCGAACTCACGAACGCCTTGAAGACGGCAAGGGCTTCGGGATCCCGCTCCGCCAGAAACTCTGGATGCCACTGCACCGCCCACAGCGGCCAGGCCGGGTCCTCGGCCTCCACCGCCTCGATCACGCCGTCATCGGCCCATCCCACGGGACGCAAGCCGGGCGCGAGCTCGCGCACCGCCTGGTGGTGGATCGAGTTCACCGCAATGTCGGTGCCCATCACCGCGGCGAGACGGCAGCCTTCCTCGAGACGAACATGCTGGAACGCCTCGAAGACGTGTTCTCCGCTGCGGGCGTGGGGTTCGCCACCGGTGCTCTCGGTGGGCAGGTCGACGTAGAGGGTTCCGCCCAGGGCGACGTTCACGATCTGCAGACCCCGACAAATCGCCAGCGTCGGCAGACGGCGCGTTGCGGCGGCGGACGCCAGGGCGAGTTCGAACTCGTCGCGTTCTTCGTCGAGCCCGTAGACGGAGTCGTGCAGTCGACCACCGTGGCGCTCCGGATGGATGTCGCCACCCCCGGTGAGCACCAGGCCATCGATGAGGTCGAGCAACGATCCGACGGCGTGGGACGAGACCGGCGCCAGGAGGACGGGAGTGGCGCCGGCGCGCTCGATCGCATCGGAGTAGGCGCGATTGAGGGTGTGCGACCGGCTGAGCCCGGCCGAGCTGGTCACATCGCGCTGGCGCGTCGTGATTCCGACGATCGTGGGCATGGGACGAGATTAGGTGCCCGGCTTGCAGTTCAGCGCGATGCCCACCATCCTTAGTGGTGCCGTTTCGTCGAACCGTCGCACTACGACGCGGGTATCGGAACGGATTTCGAACGATACGACCGAGGTTCTACATGGGTTCGCTGATCAAGAAGCGGCGCAAGAAGATGAGCAAGCACAAGTATCGCAAGCGCTTGCGCGCCAACCGGCACAAGCGCAAGAAGTAACGCGGCGATACAGTTGCGCCGCCGATGATCGCCGGCTCGCAACGCTCGTTGTTCGACCTCCCGCAGGGGGTCACCTATCTCAACTGCGCCTATATGGCGCCGAGCCTGCGCGCCGTCACCGCCGCCGGGATCGACGGGGTTCGTCGCAAAGGGGCTCCGTGGACGGTGCAGCCCGCAGACTTCTTCACCGATGCGGAGCGGCTGCGTGTGCTCGTGGGACGGCTGCTCGGTGCCGACGCCGACGGGGTGGCGCTGGTCCCTGCGGTCTCGTACGGAATCGGGGTCGCGGCCCGTAACGCCCGTCTCGGGCCGGGTGACTCGATCGTCGTCATCGAAGACCAGTTCCCCTCCAATGTCTACCCCTGGCGGGATGCGGCAGCCCGGACGGGTGCCACCATCGTCACCGCCGCCCGCCCCGACGACCTCGATTGGACCGGGGCCGTGGTTGCCGCAATCGACGACACCACAGCCGTCGTGGCTCTGCCCCAGTGCCACTGGACCGACGGGAGCGCGATCGATCTCGTCGCCGTCGGCGAAGCGGCACGTCGCGCCGGCGCGCGGTTGGTGGTCGACGCCAGCCAATCGCTCGGCGCGTCACGACTCGACATGGCCGCGGTGCAACCCGACTACCTCGTCGCCGTCGCCTACAAATGGCTGCTCGGTCCGTACGGACTCGCCTACCTGTGGGTGGCGCCGCAGCATCGTTCGGGAACGCCGCTCGAGTTCGGCTGGCTGCCGCGGGTCGGGGCCGAGGATTTCGCCGGCCTGGTGGACTATCAGGACGAATTCCAGCCCGGGGCGCGCCGGTTCGACGTCGGGGAGCGCAGCAACTTCGCCACCATTCCGATGGCAATCGCCGCCATGACACAGCTCCTCGACTGGGGCGTCGACGCGATTGCGGGGTACATCGGGGAGCTCAACGACCGGGCGGAAGCGCTCGCGGCCGAAGCCGGGCTCGAACCGGTTGGACGTTCGCACCGTCTGGCCCACCTGATGGGCTTCCGGTATCCCGGGGGACGGCCGCCCGACCTGGTAGATCGTCTGGCCGCCGAACGCGTCCACGTCAGCGTGCGGGGCGATTCGGTTCGGGTCGCTCCGCATGTCTACAACTCGAGCGAAGATATCGATCGGCTGTTCGCCGTCGTCGCCGGCTGAGCCGACACGAGAGGAGGGCACACGATGGGCTACCGGGTGAACGAAGGCGTCGCTCTCATCACGATTGAGCGGCCGGAGCGTCGCAACGCCATAGATCGGGCGACGGCGGAGGGTCTGAGGGCGGCGTGGCGCCGTTTTGCGGGAGACCCCGACGCCAACGTCGCCGTCCTGACGGGTATCGGGGGCACCTTCTCGGCGGGAGCCGATCTCGTCGCCTTCGACCTCGTCGACTCACCTGCGGGGTGGCTCGGCTTCACCCGCCTCTCCGTCGGTAAACCAACGATTGCCGCCGTCGCCGGACACTGCGTTGCGGGCGGTCTGGAGATGGCGCTGTGGTGCGACCTCCGGGTCGCAGCCGATACCGCAGTGTTCGGCTGTTTCGAGCGCCGGTGGGGAGTGCCGCTCGTCGACGGGGCCACGCAGCGCCTGCCGCGCATCGTCGGGCTGTCGCGCGCTCTCGACATGATCCTGACCGGTCGTCCGGTCGATGCCGACGAAGCGTTCCGGATTGGGCTCGCCGATCGGGTCGTTCCCGCAGGGCGAGAGGTCGACGAGGCGGTGGCGCTCGCCACACTCATCGCCGGGTTCCCTCAGGTCACGGTGCGGACCGACCGGGCTGCCGTGTACGCCGGGCTGGGCCGCCCCCTGGAGGAGGGCCTGTCCGTCGAGAACACCCTTGGTTCAGCAGCATTGGCGACGGCGGCTGCGGGGGCGGCCCGGTTCGCAGCGGGAGAGGGCCGCCACGGTGCCGGCGTGGAGTGAGTCGGTTCAGGCGGCGGGGACGTGTACGGCCCGGCGTGGAGCTCCGGTCCGATCCCAGGGTTCGAGGACCCCTGAACACGTCACGGCAGCCGCATTCTCGGTACTCGATGATTCCGCTGATCTCCGGTATCAGCCCGACTGACCCCGCAGGAACTCCTCGACGTCCGCAATGAGCTGTGCGCTCGCATCGGGGGTGGCCCGCAGATCCTCGCCGACGACGTCGTCGACGGCATCCTCCAGCCGTTCCACGAGCCGGGCGAGATCGGTCGACGCCTGCACCGCCTGAGTCACCTTGTCCTCGAACTCGTCGGTCCACCGCTGCAACTCGGACACGTCGATCGGTGTCGACAGCGCCCGCGACGCGGCTTCCAGCAGCGCCAGCATGGCCTTGGGGTAGGGGTTGGGCGTGAGATACGGGGGCGTCGGCGCCCATAGGCTGAGTGCCGGGATGCCGGCTTCGCGACACGCCTCCAGGGTCACGCCGACGATGCCCGTCGGCCCCTCGTAGGACGACGTCGTCAACCCGAGTTCGGTGACGAGTTGCGGATCGGTTGCCACTCCGATCACCGGCACCGGGACGGTATGGGGCAGCTGCCCGATGAAGGCGCCCAGTGTCACCACGAACTCGACACCCTCTTCCGCCAGCACCTGCGTCACCAGCCTGGCGAACGTCCGCCAGCGCAGGTGCGGCTCCTCGCCGACCACCACGATGAGGTCACGGTCGTGGTCCGGCAACTCGACCGGGAAGAACCGCATCAACGGCCAGCTCAAAGATCGGGTGCCCCCGTCGTCGATTTCGACGAGGGGACGCTGCGAAGTGAAGTCGAAGAACTCCTCCGGGTCGATGACGGCGAAAGCCTCGGGCTCGTCATGCTGGTCGAGCACGTACGCGGCCGAACCGGACGCAGCATCGCACGCGTCATTCCAGCCCTCGAATGCGACTACGGCATACGGACGCCGCAACAACGGCCGGGAGAAACGGCGGATCGCGTCCATGTCCAGAGCGTAGCGGGGCTCGCCGGGGCGGGCTCAGCCGAGATGTTCCCGCAGGAACACCGTGGTGCGCCCCCAGGCGAGATCGGACGCCCCGGCGTCGAAGACCTCGGGCCGGGTGTCGTTGAAGAAGGCATGACCGGTGTTGGGATAGATGTGGAAGGTCGCCTCTCTGCCGAGATCCCGCAGCTGCTTTTCGATCTCGCGGGCCGATTCGATGGTCGCCCAGTCGTCACCGTCGGCATAGTGGCCCAGGAACGCGGCGCGGGTGGACGAGAAATCGGGCTCGATCCCCTCCCAGGGAAGGGCACCGTAGAACGGCACGGCGGCCGCCACGTCGGTGCGCTTCGTCGCCAGCCACAGCGCGAGGCCGCCCCCCATGCAGAAGCCGACCACGCCCACCCCGTCGCCGCTCACCGCATCGTGCTCGAGGAGGAAATCGATCGCTCCCCCCATCTGGGTGGCGGCGCGATCGAGCTCGAGCGCCATCATCAGCTTGCCGGCCTCGTCGGGCTCGTCCGTGGTGGTGCCGTCGTAGAGGTCGGGAGCGAGGGCAACGAAGCCTTCAGCTGCAAACCTGTCGGCTACGTCCTTGATGTGGGGTACGAGTCCCCACCATTCCTGGATCACGATGATCCCGGGTCCGCGGCCCGCCGGCGGGAGAGCAAGGTATCCACTGCCTTCGCCGCCGTTCGCCGAAAACCGAACCGTTTCGCCCATCGCCCCGTCCTTTCCGTCGGTAGGCCTGAGTGTATGCACGATGATCCCGTCGCCGGACGTGGTGAAATCGGTGCAACCAACGGACGAACCGGGGTGTTCTTTCGGTATGAGCCGGGACCACGATCTCACGGCAGCGCTGGCACGCAACCTCGACGCTGCATTTCCCATCTTCGTGCGCCGTTTCCAGTCGGAGATCTTCACGCTCGTCCGACGCGCCGGTGCCGACCGCGCCACCGCCGAGGACATCACTGCCGAGGCCTTGCTGCGGGCCTACCGGGCGCTGCGCGGCTACCGGGCCGATCGAATCCGGGCGCTGCGCCCCGGGCCCTGGGTCGTAACGATCGCTCTCAACACATGGAGGAACGAGATGCGGCGGCGGGCGCGTCGGCCGGAGGCGCCGCTCGTGGCGGCCGCCGGAATCCCGGGTCCCGGACCCGACCCCGAAGCCGCCGCTTCCATGGCGGCCGACACCGAATGGCTCGCTTCGGCACTCGCCGGCCTTCCCGAGCCGCAGCGGCTGGCCGTGGTCCTGCGTCACGTGCTGGACATGAAATACCGCGATATCGCCGAATCGCTCTCCCGTCCCGAAGGAACCGTCAAATCCGACGTCGCTCGCGGTCTTGCTGCGTTGCGCCGCGTGCGTCCGATGTCTGTCGAGGTGACACCATGATCCACGATCGAACGTCAGCGCATCTGGCCC
>JBFIQU010000129.1:0-6416 GCA_041609395.1 Acidimicrobiia bacterium
CGAGCAGGCGCTGGCGCATGCGGTCGTACGCGCCGCCGAATCGGATTCCCCGGCTGCTGGCATCGCCGCTCTCGTCGAGCGGTACGTCCTGGGCACCGGATCCGGAGCAGAACTGAGTCCGCGCAGTATTCAGGCGGTATGGCGCGATGCTGCCGACGGATCAGCGACGATGGCCCGCCTCGTCGAGTCGGGCGTGCTGAACCCGCCGTCGGAACTCGTCGCTCGCACGTGTTGGGCGCGTTCGCTGGCCACCACCGATCCGGGTGAGGCGCGATCGTTGCTGCAGGACGTGATCGCACGCGCCGGAGCGCCCGCACCGGGGCAACCTCCTGCGCACCCCGGCATCTACCAATCCGCCCGCACCTATCTCGAGGCGCTCCCGTCATGAGCGCCGCACGTATGCTGATCATCCACAGTATGCAGGCCCGGTACCGGAAGACCACGGTCGACTTCGTGCGCGCCTTCGAACGGTATTTGCCGGACGTCGCCGTCGAGTACCACCACTGGAGGCAGCCGTTGACTGCAGCCCTGCGGGCACAACGGTTCGACGCCGTGCTCCTGTCGTACGACTTCCTGTCCTATCGCCAGTCCGCTCACTGGCCCGCCATCGTGGAGCGGTATCGGGCGCTGCGGGACATGACCGTCCGCCTCATCGCTCTTCCGCAGGACGACTACACCTACAGCGCCGTGCTCGACGACACGATGGTGCGGCTCGGGGTCGACACCATCTACTCACCTCTGGAATCGGGTCTCGACCTCGTGTACGAGAAGTCGGCGGGCAGCATTCCCATTCGGTTCGCTCTGACCGGCTACGTCGACCCCATTTCCGTCGACGAGCTCGAGCACCTTGCACTGCCGTTCGGGGATCGTCCCATCGACGTAGGGCAGCGAGTGCGCGACCTGCCTCCCTGGTACGGCCGGTACGGGCGGATCAAGGGCGATCAGGCCCGTGAGTTCGCCCGACGCGCCGACGCCGCCGGGCTCCGCATCGACATCAGCACCGATCCTGGCGATGTGTTCCCGGGCGATGCGTGGTACCGGTTTCTCGGATCGTGCCGGTTCACGGTCGGTCGCAAGGGAGGGGCCTCGATGTGCGACCCGGATGGTTCGATCCGGGCGTGCGTGGAGACGTACCTGGCCGGACGCCCGGAAGCGGGGTTCGACGACGTCGAGGCCGAATGCTTCCCGGGCCGCGACGGACACGCCCGGATGTCGGCCATCAGCCCGCGGCTGTTCGACGCCGCCATCACCGGGACGTGCCAGATCCTCACCCGCGACGACTATCTGGGCGCTCTCGAGCCGTATGTCCACTATGTGCCGCTCGCCGACGACTTCTCCAACTTCGATGAAGTCCTCGAGCTGATGCGAGATCGCGATCGGGTCGAGTCGATCGTCGCCGCCAGCCGCCGCGCGCTCATCTTCGACGGCAACTTCACGTATGCATCCTTCGCCGCCGCCGTGTTCGAAACCGACGTGGCTCCGTACGTCGACATCTCGTCGGGCCGGAGTGCCGTTCCCGACGTGACGGCGGCGCCGCTCGAGCTGTTGCAGCTCGTTGCCCCGTACCACCTCTACGTAGCCTGGCTGCGCCTGGTCTTGCTCGCGTTTCGCGCCGGCACCGCCGGGTCGCTGGGCCGGTTTCTGCTTCGCTTCGAGGACATGGTCGGCGACGACGAGAGCGCCATCGAGATCCTCGAACCGGAGTCCTTCGAGGCCAACGCGGTCGAACTGCCGTTTCGCAAAGGTCGTCTCAACGAGATGGCGATCGAGGTCGCGCGGCATCTGATAGGGCTCGGTCTCGTCGAGGCGGCCATTGCGTGGACCCGGCGCGCCGCAGAGCCGGACGCGGCGGAATGGGAGTTCTGGCCATGGTTGAGCCCCCACGGTGCCGAACTCGAGGCGCAACGATGACCACCAGGGTCGTGATGCTGGTTCGCAACAGTGCGGTCCACGACACGAGGGTGCGCAAAGAGGCGGCCGTACTGTCGGAGGCGGGGTACGCGGTGACCGTCGTCGGTACGAAGGAAGACGGTGTGCCCGACGAGGAATCCGTGGGCGGGGTCCGCTTCCTCCGTATCGACGTTCCGCCGGCGACGCTGTACACGGCCCGCGACCGCTATCTCGAGCGACAGCATCGCGATCGAGACCGGTATCTCGAGTTCGTCGAGGCGTCCACCAGAGCGGTCGACCATCGGCGAGATCGGTATCTCGAAGCTGCGGACTTCCGGGCACAACGTTACGGGGAACGGCGGTCGGCGATCGCGGGCTGGGAGGCCTCGACACGGGTCGAGCGCCTCGTGCGGCGGCGTACCCTGCGCCCCATCCTGCGGGCGCAGCGCGCCCTCTACCTTGCGCGGCACGCGGCTCACAGGTTGCCGTTTCGGGCGCGGGGTCTTACCAGCAAGGTGGCGCGGAAGCTGCGGCGGGGGGCGTACCGGCGCCGCCACGCGGCTCGGCAACGCGCGTATGGAGCTCGGTCTGCCGCGCTGCAGCGCCTGGGTCCCGTGTGGTACTTCCGCGACTACGTCACCGCCGTCCGGCATGTGCTCGACGATCTCCGGCCGGACGTCGTCCATGCGCACGACCTCAACACGCTCCCTGCGGCCGTTGACTACGCCCGGCGAGCCGGGGCACGGGTGGTCTACGACTCTCACGAACTCGAGATCCATCGCAACATCGTCTGGACCCCGTTCAAACGGACCGTGTGGAAGCGAACCGAGCGACGCAACATCGCGCACTGCGACGCGGTCATCACCGTGTCGCCGGGCATTGCGGCATTTCTCGAGAATCGGTACCGGATTCCGAGGCCGGCGGTCGTGCTCAACAGCCCGACGCTGGATCGCGAAGACGTACCGGGACCCACACTGCACGAGATGATCGGCTTGGACTCCGGGACACCCGTCTTCGTCTACGTGGGGAAGGTAGCGGCAGGACGCGGTGTCGAGATGCTGGTCGAGGCGCTGGCGGCCATGGACCCTGGCGTGCATCTTGCCGTCCTCGGACCGCGAAGCGAAGTGTCCGACGAACCTTTGCTCGAACAGGCCGACGCCCTCGGCGTCGCGAACAGGTTCCATTTGCTCGACCCCGTCGCTCCTGAGACGGTGCCGTCCGCAGTTCGGTCGGCGTTTGCTTCGGTGAACGCGTCGGCCAACGTCTGTCTGTCGTACGACCTGGCGCTGCCCAACAAGCTCTTCGACACCGTGATGGCCGGGGCCGCCAGCGCTGTCGCCCGCCTCTCCGAGATGGCCCGCTTCGTCGTAGACCACGAGTTGGGGGTGGTGTTCGACGAGACCGACCCGGCAGCGATCGCATCGGCGCTCGAAGGGCTGATCGGGCACACCCCTCCCGGCATCGCCGACTCCGCCCGCCTGCGCCGGCTCCAGGAAGAGGTCTGCTGGGAGCGGCAGGCCGAGGTTCTTCTCGGCGTCTACGATCGGCTGGGCGCATCGCCAACCGAACCAGGAGGTGTCTGACCGATGCTGAGCGGCATCAAGCGAGCCGTCGTGCTCGCTCCTCATACGGACGACGGTGAGTTCGGCGCCGGCGGCACCATTGCCAAGATGATCCGCTCCGGCGTCGATGTTCACTACATCGCGTTCTCGGCGTGCCAGGACGCCATTCCCGACGGCTACCCCCAGGACATCCTCGTCTCGGAGGTGCAGGAGGCGACGGCCATCATGGGCATCGAACGGTCCAACCTCCGCATTCTCGACTTCGTTGTGCGGCGCTTCGCAGAGACCCGTCAGGAGATCCTGCAGGCGATGGTGGACCTGAACCGTGAGCTGGAGCCGGACCTCGTGCTGCTTCCGTCCCTCGAAGATCTGCATCAGGACCACAACACGGTTGCCCAGGAAGGGTTGCGGGCGTTCAAGCGAACCTCGATGCTGGCCTACGAGGTGCCGTGGAACAACATCGTGTTTCGTGCCGAAGCTTTCGTCCCCCTCGATGAGGAAGACGTGGCGGTGAAACTCGAAGCGGTGAAGGCGTACCGGTCCCAGGCACAGCGTCCGTATTCCGACCCCAACTATCTGCGCTCGCATCTGGTGTACCGGGGCCTCCAGATCGGAACCGAGTACGCCGAGGCGTACGACGTCGTGCGCTGGGTCGTGAGATGACCGACCTGGACGACATCCTCGCCGCCGTCCCGATGACGGTGGACGTTCTCCACCGCCGCCCGGTCGCCGTCGACGGGATCCGATCGATCGACGGCGCCGGACCCACTCATCTCACGTTTGCCCGCGGCAAACATGTCGCCGCGGCCGCCGGTTCGGAGGCCGCGGTCATCGTGACCGACGCCGATGCGGCGACCCTTGCCGGCTTCCCCAATTTCGCCGCCACGGTGTGGGTGCTCACCGAGAATCCGCGGCTGTTCGTCGCTCACGCCGCCGGTCTCTTCGACCGACCGCGACCGCAGGGGATTCATCCGTCCGCCGTCGTGGATCCGACAGCACAGCTGGGCGCCGACGTCGCGGTGGGTCCGTTGAGCTCGATCGGGGCGGGAGCCCGGATCGGCGACGGAACCTGGATCGGCCCCGGCGTTCACGTCTACCGCGATGCCGTGATCGGAGAACGGTGTGTTCTCCACGGTGGTGTGATCATCGGAGGCGATGGGTTCGGCTTCGAACGCGACGGTGAGCAGTGGGTGAAGATTCCGCACCTGGGGACGGTGATCATCGGCGATGACGTCGAGATCGGGGCCAACAGCTGCGTGGATCGCGGCACCTTCGGCGATACGGTGCTCGAGGATGGCGTCAAACTCGACAACCTGGTTCATGTGGCCCACAACGTCCGGGTGGGCACCGGGACCGTTCTCACTGCGAACACGATGGTCGCCGGCTCCACCGTCATCGGTCCCGGAGTCTGGTCGGGCCCGTCGACGTCGTTCATGAACGGCATCACCGTGGGCGCCGGGGCCTTCACCGGATTGGGGGCGGTTGTCATCAAGGACGTAGAGCCGGGACAGGTCGTGGCGGGCGTGCCCGCCAAACCTATCGAGAAACGGAAATGAGGTCCCGGTAGGCGGCGATGAGCCGTTCGGCCTCCCGGTCCCAGGTGAACTCTGCGGCGGCGGCGTCGAGGCCGCGACGGTACTCGTCGGGGGCCGCCAGCACCTTTGCAACGGCGGCGGCGACGGCCGGGCCGGTATGCGTCGCAGACTCACCGATGTGGTAGCGGTCGACGATGTCGCGCACCTCCTCGAGATCGTCCGAGGTGATGACGGGAACCCGGGCGTGGATCGATTCGAACAGCTTGTTGGGGAGCGACAAGGCGTACGACAGGCACGTCGGCTCGATCATGACCGCTGCGACGTCGGCGTCGCGCATGGTCGCCACCACCTGGGAACTGTCGACGGGGCCGACACGATGCAGCCGGGCCGCCACGCCGCCCGCCTCGGCCGCTTGGGATAGGCCGGCGAGATAGGTCTCGGGCCCGTAGCCCAGCATCACGAGGTGCACGTCGTCCGGCAGATGGCGGAGGGCGTCGATTGTCGCTTCGAGGCCTCGCGACGCAGTGATGCGGCCGGTGTAGACGATCATTCGGGACCCGGCGTCGAGCCCGGCCAGGTCCCGCAGCCCGGCGGTGTCGCCGCCGGGCTCGAACGCGGGGACGTTGCGCACGACGGTGGGAGCCGCCGTGCCGTATGCGCTGCTCAGCCACGCAGCGATCCGGTCGCCGACGGTGATCACGAGGTCGGCACGGCGGATGAGGCGCCGCTCCTGCCACGCTTCCCGCCACCGCCCCCGGCGGTTCCCCCCCGGACGGTTGCGGTGCCGCCACAATTCGTGGCTGTCGTAGACGACCTTCACCCCGCGGTTGCGTCGCGCCAGGGTGGTGGCCGCGGCCAGCGTGTTCAGATCGTGGGCGTGGGCTACGTCGGGTTGGATGGCGGCCGCGGCCGCAACGGCCAGACGCCGGAAGTCGTTGCGGAGCGACGACGCGTGGAACGGAAGCAGCGCCCACCGCAGCAGCCGCCGCCCGGCGCGGCGGAGCGGGCCGAGTCGCCGCCAAACCCCCCGCGCGATTCGGCGCGGCCGGTACCGGCTGCCCGGCGGCGGTGGCGATGTGGGACGGCCGGACGGTCCTGCTGCGCGCTGGAGGCGGCGGCGACGCAGCCGCTGCAGGATCGACCGCGCCGGGAGGCGCACGATGGTGAACCCGTCGTCGTCGATGCGTTCGGCGGGATGATCGGCCGTCGCCAGCGCAAAGACGGTGACCCGGTATCCGGCGGCCGACAACGCCTGAGCCTCGCGTCGCACCCGTGAGTCGGTGTGGCCCGGGCTCAGGACGAACATGGCGACGACGCCGGGTGGCGGCTGCGGCGGAGACGTCACGCCTTCGATGCCCGAACCCAGTCCCGGTACAGCGACACGACCTCCGCGGCGGGTCCGACGTGGCGAATCTCGCCTTCGTGGAGC
>JBFIQU010000130.1:0-6407 GCA_041609395.1 Acidimicrobiia bacterium
TCCAACCTGGCCGTCGACGGTGGTTACGGGGCGCTCGGGCCCGAAGCGCTCGGCCAGGCCAAACGGCTCTTTCCACCGGATGGGTGATCATTGGGGCCGCTCCATATACTCCCGCAGTCCAGACGAGGGATCAGCATGAACCGCTTCGAGGGAAAGGTCGCCCTGGTCACCGGCAGTACGCAGGGACTCGGCGAGGCAGTAGCCCGCCGCTTCGCCTCTGAAGGTGCGGCCGGGATCATCGTCACCGGCCGCAACGCAGAACGTGGTGAGGCGGTCGCCGCGGCCCTGCAAGAACTCGGGACCGACGCCCGATTCGTTCAGGCCGACCTCGGAATCATGGATGACGTCTTCCGGCTCGTTGCCGAGGCCGATGCCGCCTATGGGCGAATAGACGTCCTCGTCAACGCAGCCGCACTCACGTTCCGCGGCTCGATCATCGACACCACCCCCGAGTTGTGGGAAACGCTGATCGGCGTGAATACCCGGGCCCCGTTCTTCCTCATGCAGGGCGTCATCAAGATCATGCGGCGGGAAGGCATCGAGGGCACCGTCGTCAACATCGGCTCGGTTGCCGCCCACGGCAGCGTTCCCATCCTCGCTCCCTACGCGGTTTCCAAGGGTGCCCTGGCGCCGATGACGCGAAACGTGGCGTACGCAGTTGCGCGCGACCGCATCCGGGTCAACACCCTGAACCTGGGATGGATGGATACCCCGGGGGAGGACGTCATTCAGCGGCGCTACCACAGCGACGGCGGAGACTGGCTCGACGAAGCCGAGGCCGCCATGCCGTTCGGCAGACTCCTCAAGCCAGACGAGGTCGCCGGTGCCGTCGCATTCCTCGCTTCCAACGACTCCGGCATCATGACCGGCGCCGTCGTCGACTTCGACCAGAGCGTTCCCGGCGCAGGTCCGCAGCCGATCATTGCTCCGAAGGACGTTCCGTGACCGATTCGGGCTACGACCTCGTCACGGTCGGACGCGCCAACATGGACCTCTATTCACGGGACATCGGCGCACCTTTCGAAGAGATCACCGCGTTCGACGCGATGGTCGGGGGATCGCCGACGAACATTGCCATCGGGACCGCCCGGCTCGGGCTTCGTTCCGTCGCCTTCACCGCCGTCGGAGACGACCGGGTGGGGGACTTCGTCCTTCGCTACCTGCGCGATGAAGGGGTTGAGACGGCGTTCGTTGCGCGCAAACCGGGCAAACTGACGTCTCTGGCCATTCTCGGAGTCCAGCCGCCGGACCACTTCCCCCTGTCGTTCTATCGGGAAGACCCCGCCGACATCCACCTCACGATTGCCGACGCCGAGGCCCTGCCGTGGGACCGGCTGCGAGCAGTTCAGCTTTCGGGCAACGCCTTCAGCCGCGGCACCTGCGCCGATGCGGCCCGGTTCGCCGCATCGACCGCCCGGCGGCTCGGGCTCACCGTGTTTCTGGATCTCGACCTGCGCCCTGTGGAATGGGCCGACCCGCTCGACTACGGACGCATTCTTCGCGACGTCATGCCACTGGTCGACGTCGTCATCGGTACCGAAGAAGAGTTCTACGCGGCACTGTTCGAGGACCCGGGCCCCGTCATGAACGGAGGTCCGGTGCCCGACGACGACCGGGTCGATCTCGACCGGCGTGTCACCGCCCTCATCGGCGACGGCGGTCCCGGCACGATCGCCCTGAAACGCGGCGGCGACGGGGTGTCGCTGCTCGGGGCCGGCAGTCGCCTCGACGTCGCCGGGTTTCCGGTCGAAATCGTGAACACGGTCGGCGCCGGAGACGCCTTCGCCTCCGGACTCATCTGGAGCCGACTGAACGGAGCCGAGTGGGAGGAAGCGGCCCGGTTCGCCAATGCCTGCGGTGCCATCGAAGTGACCCGTCACGGCTGTGCGTCGGCGTTCCCCACCCGTCACGAGGTGGAGACGTTTCTCGAGGCGCGAAGCAGGCCATGACCACCTTGACACCGGGCAAGGTCCGTGGCCTCACCCAGACGTCGACGACCGGAGGGGTGTTCACGATCCTGGCACTGGACCATCGCGACTCGCTCCGGGTGATGATGAGTCCCGATGCCCCCGATGCGGTAGCGCCGTCGATGATCACGAATTGGAAACTCCGGTTGCTGTCCGAACTGGCGGCGGAAGCCTCTGCGGTGATGCTCGACCCCGAGTACTCGGTGGCCCAGGCGATCGCCACCAGGACCCTCCCGGGGACGGTCGGCTTCATCGCCGCCCTCGAAGACCAGGGCTACCTCGGAGACCCGGCGGCGGAGACGACCCTGCTCGGCGATTGGTCGGTGGAGAAGGCGAAACGTATGGGAGCCGGCGGCGTCAAGCTGTTGGTTCTGTACGGTGACGACGCCGAGCGGAACGAGCGGGCCGACCTGCTCGTTGCCGGTGTCCGCGACGACTGCGCCCGGTACGACATCCCGCTGTTCCTCGAACCTCTCGCCCGTCACGAACGTCCGGGGGACGAGCGCCGGAGGCGTATCGACCTGGCGAAACGGCTCGGCGCGCTCGGACCGGACGTGCTGAAACTCGAGTTCCCGGTCGACACCGGCCGGACGGGCGACAGGGCCGAGTGGGCCGATGCCTGCCGGGAGCTCACCGAATCGGTGCCGGTGCCGTGGGCGCTGCTTTCCGGCGGCGAGCCGTACGACGTATTCCGGGACCAGGTGGCGACGGCGTGCGGAGCCGGGGCCTCGGGGTTCATGGTCGGGAGAGCGGTGTGGCGGGAAGCGGTGACGGGGCCGGCCGTCGACATGGCAGAAGTCGTCGACGACGTCGTCCGGCCTCGCCTGCGAGAGCTGTGCGCCGTTGCGGCCGGCGCAGCGACCGACTGGTCGGAGCGCTTTACGATGCTCGATCCGGATTCCGGCTGGTTCCGTTCCTATTGATGCTGCAGCCGAACCCGTGCCCGGACGGGTGGTAGCTTGAAACGGTGACGGCGCTGTGGAGACATCCCAACAGTGGCGACGCGGACGGCCAACCGGCGACGTCGGTCGTACCGCACCGGACCTGATGCAGCCGCACCTCGAGCCTGGCCCGGTCGTCATACCGCACCTCGACGACATCGCCGGATCATCCGGAGCAAACCGCGCCTTCCTCGAGCTCGTAGCGGCGGGAACGGTTTCCTCGGGTTCCGTCATCGTCCCCAGCGGCTGGTTTGCGGAGCTGGCCACCTGGCACGGCCTCGCCGGATACGACCTCGGGGTGCACCTCACGCTGACATCGGAGTCGGCCGCCTACCGGTGGCGTCCCATTTCGACCGACGATCCGGGATCGGGCTTGGTCGATGCCGCGGGATATATGTGGCCGACGGCCGGCGCGGTGCGGGCGCACGCCGATCCAACGGCCGTGTCGATCGAACTACGCGCTCAACTCGACGCTGCGCTCGAGGCCGGTATCGACGTCACGCACCTCGATCACCACATGGGAGTGGCGCTGGCTCCGGAGTTCGCCGCGATCACCGTCGCTATCGCTTCCGACTACGGGCTTCCGGTGCTGTTTCCGGCCGACGTGGCCGGCTACCTGAACGTCCTCGAGCTGGGCGAGGTCGATGTCGGTGAACTGACGTGTATTCGAGGCCGCGCCGCTGCGCTGGGGGTGGCGTTCGGGGATCGGTTCGCAATGCCGCTGATCCACCAGGCTCGTTCCGATCACGATGCCGTGCTGCGTTCCTTCCTCCTCGACCTCCAGCCCGGCGTCACCTACCTCTCCTTGCATGCTGCGACACCCGGCGACATCGAGTGGATCCATCCCAACGACGCCGCGTGGAGGATCGGCGAGTATGAAGTCCTGCGGAGTACCGAGTTCGCGACCTGGATGGATGCGAATACCGTCTCTCAGGGGCTGCGTGGACGGCGTGATGAGGTGACCGGATGACTGTCGGCATTGGAATGATCGGCAGCGGCTTCATCGGGAAGGTCCACGCCCTCGCGTATCGGGCTGCTCCGGCCGTGTTCGGATTCGAAGCACCCCGCCTGGAAATCGTCGCCGATGTCGACGAACCGACGGCGGAGGCGGCGGCCGAAATGATGGGATTCCGTCGATCCACGGGCGACTGGCGCGACATCGTGCACGCGCCCGAGGTCGACGTTGTCGACATCACCGCCCCCAACGATCTTCACGAGTCGATGGCGCTGGCTGCCATCGCCGCCGGCAAATCCGTGTATTGCGAGAAGCCACTCGCGCCGAGCGGCAACGGCGCCGCTCGCATGGCGGCGGCTGCCGAACAGGCCGGTGTCAAGACAATGGTCGGCTTCAACTATCTGAAGAATCCGGTCACCGCCCTCGCCAAAGAGATCATCGCCGGCGGCGAAATCGGCGAGGTGTTCGCCTACCGCGGCTGGCACTACGAGGACTACATGCACGATCCCGGCACGCTGATCAATCCGTGGCGTCTGGACCCGGCCCAGGGGGACGGCGTCACGTCGGATCTCGGGAGTCACGCCGTTTCGATGGCCCGGTATCTGGTGGGAGATATCGTCGAGGTTGCAGGCGTCCGCAGCACGGTGGTTCGCTCCCGGGACACCGCCTCCGGTGCCTCCGTAGAGGTCGAAGTTCCGGATACTGTTGCTGCGCTCGTCCGGTTTGGAAATGGGGCGACCGGCTCGATCGAGGCCTCGTGGATGGCAGCGGGCCGCAAGCACACCATCGCCGCCGAGGTGTGGGGAACTCGCGGCTCTCTAGCGTTCGATTTCGAGCGCCTCAACGAACTCCGGCTCTACCGATCCGGCCAGCCGAAGGGAAGAGAAGGCACGACGACGATCCTCACCGGGCCTTCCCATCCCGACTTCGGGGCCTTCGTCCCGGCTCCGGGACATCAACTCGGCTTCAACGACCTCAAGACGATCGAAGTCCGTGATCTCATTCTGGGCCTGGACCCAGCGAGCGAAGGCCCCTGGCCGGATTTTGCGGAAGGTCTTGCCGTGCAGCGCACCCTGGATGCCCTCATCGAGTCTGATGTGCAGCGCGCCTGGGTCCCGGTGGTCGGCTGATCGCTACGGCCCGGTTGGACCGTGTGTCGGCGTGACGCTACGGCTCCTGCCAGGGATTGCAGTCCGAATCGGGTGTGATCAGACCGCCGGGGTCGCTGCAAGCGGTCAGGGCTTCGATCACGTCGCCGGTGAACTCGCGGAGTGCGGTGAGTTCGGTCGGGGGACGGCCGTACTCCATCGAGTGGCGGGTGATGGTCCCCTCCCGCTCCAGCGTGACGTAGGCGGCGCCGCCGTCGGCGCAGTCGGGACACCCGTACACGTCGTCGAGCGGCGTATCGCCGAGATCCGCCAGGGCGCTTTCGAGGCGGTCCCGGCCGGCGGCGGTGAGAATGCCCCTGTTCACGAACAGGGGCTCGGAACGCATGTTGCTGCCGGCCACGAACACGACGTCGTCGCCCTCGACGTGCAGGTCGCCGAGACAGAAGCCGCCGCACATGCCGAACGAGAATCCCGCACCGACAAGGCTGATGAGAGGCGGTGGGGGAGCGGTCGTCGGTGGCGATGTCGTGGCCGGCGCCGTCGCAGCCGGAGTGGAACTCGTCGTCGACGCGGGCGTACTCGTGGTACCGGCGTCCACGGCGGTTCCACATGCCGCCAGCAGCAATGACAGGGCCACGAGTGCTGTTCGCCGCATGCGGGTTAGACGGTCGGCCGGCGGCGTGGGTTCCTGATCGGTAGCGCTGCCGGCTTTTGACAGGTGCGCGGCGATCGTTCAGATTGGACGTTCATCGTTTCCCTCAAGGAGTTCAGTCATGCCGTGGACCGCGTCAGATATACCCGACCTCACCGGCAAGGTGGCCGTCGTCACCGGTGCGAACAGCGGACTCGGTCTGGAGTCGTCCCGGGCGCTCGCCGGTGCCGGGGCTCACGTCGTCATGGCCGCTCGCAACCAGGACAAAGCCAAGGTCGCCTACGAAGACATCCTCGAGACCCACCCCGCGGCGTCCCTTGAGATCGTCGAGCTGGATCTGGGGTCCCTCGCTTCGACGAAAGCGGCGGCCCGGAAGATCACGGATGCTCACCCCCGGGTCCACATTCTCATGAACAACGCCGGGCTCATGGCGATGCCGGAGCGACGCACCGTCGACGGATTCGAAACCCAGTTCGGTGTCAACCACCTCGGACACTGGGTGTTCACGGCCGGCTTGCTTTCCGCCTTGCTGGCCGCGGATGCCGCCCGTGTCGTGACCGTGACGAGTACCGCCCATCACTTCGGCCGTGCCGTCGACCCCGACAATCCTCACCTCGTCGGCAGCTACAAGCCGTGGAAGGCGTACGGCCAGTCGAAGCTGGCGAACTACCACTTCGCGCTCGGCCTGCAGCAGGAATTCGAACGGCGTGGCCTGGCGGCGCAGAGCCTGGTGGCGCACCCCGGGTTGTCCCACACCAACCTGCAGGTCCATACCGTCGAGCA
>JBFIQU010000131.1:0-6403 GCA_041609395.1 Acidimicrobiia bacterium
GACTTGCCGGACCCGTTCGGGCCCACGACGATATTGACGCCCGGCTCGAATTCGAGTCGCGTTCGATCGGCGAAGGACTTGAAGCCCGCGAGGGAAAGGGTCCTGAGATACAAGGCGGGGCGCAGGCTATCAGGGGTCAGAAAGTGGGACGCGGATTTGGGCGATGCCGGCTCCCCACTCCCCGGCTCCCGACGGGCGCCGGTCCGGCTCTCAGCTCTGACACTCCGGGCACCAGAACGAACTCCGCTGGCGGATGACGGTTCTGCGAATCGGCGTGCCGCAACGCCGGCACGGTTCGTCTTCCCGCCCGTAGACGCGCAACGATCGCACATAGTCGCCGGCGCGGCCGTCGGGAAGCAGGTACGCGAGGTCGTCGAGCGAGGTGCCGCCGCGCGCCAACCCCTCACGCAAAACCGGTCCGATTGCGTTCCGCAGCCGCCGGACCTCTTCGGGCCGCAGCGAACGGCCGGGACGATCCGGCCGAATCCGGGCTCGATGCAGTGCCTCATCCGCATATATGTTGCCGACGCCGGCGATGAGATTCTGGTCGAGGAGCAGCGCTTTGATCGGGGCGGTGCGCCGGTGCAGCGCCGAAGTCAGGGCTGCGGCAGGGGGTAGTTGGTCGAGTGCATCGGGGCCGAGGCGAGCCACGGCGCCCGTCGCGTACTCGGCAGGCGTGAAGGCCGCCATGAACCCGAACGTCCTCGGATCGACGAAGCGGAGCTCGAGCCCGCGACCGAACCGGACGACGAGATTGGTGTGCGGCACTTCGGGTTCCCCGCGCTGCGACACACTCAGACGGCCCGACATGCCGAGATGGGTGACCCAGCGGATGTCGCCGCTGAGGTCGGTGAGCATGAACTTGCCGTGTCGACCCAGGCGGCGCACCGTTCGGCCCACCAGTCGGGCAACGAAATCGGGAGCATGAGGCTGGCGGCGGATCATGCGGGCCCTGCGAACGTCGACCCCCATGATTCGTTTGCCGGCGAGGATCGGCTCGAGGTGACGCCGGGTTGCCTCGACTTCGGGCAGTTCAGGCATCCGGATCGATCGTTGCGAGAGCGACCCGGGCCGCAGCCTGCTGGGCACGTTTCTTCGACGTGCCCTCCCCCCGCCCGATCTCCCGACCGTCGACGACGACGAGCGCCGTGAACGTCTTGGCATGGTCGGGACCCTGTTCTGCCATGACGTACTCGAACATCGCTCCGCTTTGGGCGAGGTGCTCCTGTAAACGTGTCTTGTAGTCCCGAGCGCCGGGCTCCCGGACCCGATCCGCTATGAGCGGTCCGAGTGCCTCGAGGACCAGATCTTCAGCACGTTCGAGTCCGCCGTCGAGATACATGGCACCAATGATCGCTTCCATGGCGTCGGCGAGGATCGACGGCTTGTCCCGACCGCCCGTCGTTTCTTCGCCACGACCGAGAAACAGTGCCCGCCCGACGTCGAAATCCCGCGCCATACCGGCGAGGGCACGTTCATTCACGATCGACGCCCGTACCTTGGCCAGCTCGCCTTCCGGGAGTTCGGGGTGTTCGGCGAACAGGTACGTCGTCACCGCCAGCTGCAAGACCGCATCACCGAGGAATTCGAGCCGTTCGTTCGACCGCTCCTCCTGATGCTCGGCAAGCCACGATCGATGGAGAAGGGCCCGGCGCAACAGATCGGTATCGGAGAACCGGACACCGAGCCGGCGCTCGAGGCCCTTCACCGGGTCGTCGTTCATGGTGCTGCGATGCCGGCGGCGACCTTCTCGACGAGTCCCCGTTCCGCACCTTCGGCCGCCATGGCAAGGGCGTTGGCGATGGCGCGACGGCTCGACGACCCATGCGCAATCACGACCACGCCCTTGGTGCCGACGAGATGGGCGCCGCCGTACGACTCCGGATCGAGATGCTCGCGCAGCGCCATCAGCTTGGGAGCCAGGGCAGCCGCGTGTTCCTGGAGTTCGGGATCCTCGAAGAGCGTCGACGCCACCAGGCGGCTGACCCAGCGCGCCGTCCCTTCCGCAGCCTTCAGCAGGACGTTGCCCGTGAAGCCATCGGTGACGAAGACATCGGCTTTGTCGGTGCCGACATCTCGGCCTTCGACGTTGCCGACGAAATCGACCGCCGCCGCCTCGAGGAGGTCATACGCCTCGCGCTCGAGGTCGCGACCCTTCCCCTTCTCCTCACCGATGTTGAGCAGGCCGACACGAGGGTTGTCGAGTTCGAAGTAGATCTCAACCAGCGCGGCCCCCATCACCGCGAACTGAGCGAGGATCTGCGGAGTGACTTCGATGTTGGCGCCACTGTCGAGAACGGCGATCCGGGAGGGGAACATCGTGGCGATGGCAGCCCGGCGAATACCCGGAAGGCGGCCGATGACGAGGGTTGCGGCAGCCATCGCCGCTCCGGTGGAGCCCGCCGAGACCATCCCGGCTGCTTCGCCGTCTGCGACCAGGCGAGCGCACACGCTCACCGAGGCGTCCTTCTTGTCCCGGATGGCGGCGACCGGGTCTTCCCCCATCGCGATCGTCTCTGGCGCGTGGATCAGGGGAAGATCGGCGGAATGGTTGTCGAGAATCGGGCGCACCATGGTCTCGTCGCCGACGATGACGACATCGACACCCCGAGATGCTGCGTCCACCGCACCAGCAACGGTCTCCTCAGGGGCACGATCGCCCCCCATTGCGTCCAGGGCGATGCGCCGCAACCTGGGAGCTCCTAGGACTCGACGATGACTTCCCGCTCGCGATACACGCCGCATTCGGGACACGCCCGATGCCCCAGCTTGGGAGCGCCGCAGTGGGCGCACGCCGAGGTACGGGGAGCCTTGATCCGCCAGGTGGCCTTGCGCCGCCTGGTACGCGAACGCGACATCTTCTTCTTGGGTACCGCCATGGGTTTCTCCGGTTCAGGGTTCTAGCAGCTCGCGCAACGACGCGAACGGTGAATCGGCTTCGTCGTCGTGCCCGGAGCAGGCAGCCGTATTTAAGTCGGCGCCACAGATACCGCAAAGTCCACGGCAGTCCGGCCGGCACAGTGGCAGCAGAGGGAGCGCCAGGACGACATGATCACGAACGATCGGCTCGAGGTCGACCTCATCACCGTCGAGCACGTAATCGGCGTCGTCGTCGGGCACCGACTCGATGAGTTCCCGCACCCGCAGGGTTTCATCGGTCGTGCGCTCGGTGAGGCATCGGTAGCACGTCAGCGTCAATGGATAGGCGACGTCGCCCTGCACCAGGATGCCGCCCGAGATCGAACGGAGCTCGAACTCCGCCACCAGGGCACGGTCAGGATCGGTCCGGGCGAGCTCGACTCCGTACTCGACCGGCGTTTCGATGACCACGCGACGCGACCGGCCCACCCGGGCGCGGAGATCGGCGACGTTGGTGAGAAACGGAGAGGACTCCATGACCCGACCATGCTATCCGCCGACCGCTCCTAGTAGCTGATCGGGGGTTCCGGCTCCGGCGGCAGCGCTTCGTGCAGCTCCGCACGCGAGGCACGAAGCTCTCGCAACAGCTCGCCGAGGATCGTCTCGGCTTCTTCGTACGTCCGCTCGGCGAAGTCCTCCGCTTCGAGACGGATTCGGGATGACTCGGTTTCGGCGCTCCGGACCAGACGATTGGCCTCCTCGACGGCTTCGCGCACGATGAAGCTCTCTTGCACCATCTCGCGCGCCCGCTCCCGCGCCGTTTCGAGCATCTCACGGGCCTTCTCGTTCGTGCGGGCGATGTACTGCTCCCGCTTGCGAACCATCCAGCGGGCAGCTCGCAGGTCTTCGGGCAGCTCGGCCTTCGCGCGGCGCAGCTTCGACAGCATCACATCACGATCCAGCATCGCATGTCCGGAGAGGGGAACGCTGCGAGCCGTCTCCACGTCGGCGATGATCTCATCGATGAGTTCCAGGAGATGGCCGAGCGTAGGCGGCCCCTCTGCCTCGGCTCGGGGCGGCTGCGCGGCAGCCGGCGGCGAGGTACCCGGATCGTCCATCAGGCAAGCCGTTCTTTGATGCTACGGGCGACGTTCGCGGGTACGAGAGCGTCGATGTCTCCCCCGAGGGCAGCGACCTCTTTCACGAGACTGGACGACAGGTAGCCGTAATCCGCCTTCGTGGCGACGAACATCGTCGTGATCCCCGTCAAGTGGCGGTTCATCTGGGCCATTTGCAGCTCGTAGTCGAAGTCCGTCATCGCCCGCAGCCCCTTGACGATGACGCCGGCGCCACGGTGGCGAGCGAAATCGACGAGTAGCCCGTCGAAGGACTCGATGGCGATGTTCTCCCATGAGCTGCAGTTCTCCTGGAGCATCTCGATACGCTCCGCCGTCGAGAAGAGCGGGGTCTTCGAAGGGTTGCGGATCACGGCAACCACGACTTCGTCGAAGATCGAGGCGCAGCGGGCTATCACGTCGAGATGGCCCAGGGTGGGGGGATCGAAGCTGCCCGGCACCAACGCTGTCGTCACGTTTCACCTCCCGAACTGCGGCGAATCCACCACAGTACGGTGTCACCGTAGCGCCGCCGGTCCACGATCGTGAACCCGGCGGGCACGTCCGGCGGGTTGTGATCGTGGCGGCGATGAACCACGAGAACCCCGTCACCGGACAGACGTCCGGCGGCGGCGGCAACGACACCGGCGAGCTCCGTTTCATCGATCGCATACGGCGGATCGAGAAAGACGATGTCGGCTCTCTCTCCGCTCTCTCGAGCCAGGAACCGTTCGACATCACCGGCCTCCACGTGCCCGCCGAGTCCCACGGCGCCGACGTTGGCACGCAGTGCGGCGACGGCTCTGCGGTCCCGTTCCACGAAGGTGCACTCCCCCGCCCCCCGGCTCAGGGCTTCGATACCGAGTTGACCCGAACCGGCATAGAGATCGAGCACCACCGCTCCCGCCACGGATGCCCCGAGTGATGAGAACAGCGCTTCTTTGGCGCGGTCGGTGAGCGGTCGGGTGGCGTCGCCCCCCGGGCCTCGCAACCGCCGCCCTTTGGCGGCCCCGGCAATCACTCGCACCGCAGCCTCACGACATGAACAGCCACTCGACGTCTTCGCCCAAGAGGGCCCGGACCTCGGCGGCGATCGCCGGGTGTTCTCGAAGATGCGGATCCCGGGCGACGATGGCAAAGGCCTCTCTGCGAGCTGCGATCAGCGATTCCGCGTCGGCGAGGATGTCGGCGAGCTTCAGGTCGGCGATCCCGGCCTGGCGAGCCCCGAACACGGTGCCCTGGCCGCGAATCCGCAGGTCTTCTTCGGCGAGCTTGAAACCGTCGGCCGAGGCCACCATGGCTTCGATCCTGGCTTGCCCTTCGGGGGTCGTGGGCTCGGCGATCAGAAAGCAGTAGTTGGGCCCAACGCCGCGACTCAGCCGGCCGCGGAGCTGGTGCAGCTGGTTGAGGCCGAACCGATCGGCGTCTTCGATCACCATGACCGTGGAATGGACGATATCGATGCCGACTTCGATCACGGTGGTAGCGACCAGAACCGGGAATCGTCGCTCGCTGAACTCCCGCATGATGCGGGCCTTGTCGTCGGTGCTCATCTGGCCGTGGATGAGCCCGATCTGGCGTTGTGACGGGGACCATCCAGGGATACCGGGATCCTCGACCGCGAACTCGATCGTCCCCAATTCCTCTTCAAGGCGGCGCTGTTCGGATATCGCGGATTGCACCTCGATCTTGTCGCTGTCCTCGACGAGAGGACACACGACGAAGGTCTGGCGACCCGTGCGAGCCTCTTCGTGGATACGCTCGTAGACCTGCTGCATGTCCCCGGGCGCCCAGGTGAGGTGACGGGTCGTGATCGTGCGGGCGTCGGGGGCGTCCGGCGGCGGCGGGGGCATTTCGTCGCCCCGGATCGCAGAGACATCGAGGTCCCCGTACAGGGTCATCGACAGCGTTCTCGGAATGGGGGTGGCCGTCATGATGAGCAGGTCCGGCTGGGCTGCATCGTCGCCCTTGTCCCGGAGGCTGACCCGCTGGTGGACCCCGAACCGGTGCTGTTCGTCGACGACGGCCACACCGAGAGATCGAAAAGCAACACCCTCTTGAATCAGGCTGTGGGTTCCGACGACGAGGTCGACATCGCCGGCGGCGATCGACGCCAGGAGGTCGTCGCGCCTGGTTGCACCGGGGAGCCGGAAATTCGCCTCTGCGGAACCCGCCGTGAGGAGCGCCAAGCGCAACGGCGGGGCATCCGGGGGAGGTGGAGCAGGCGCAGCGAACAGTGATTCCATCCCGAGCTCGTCGTCATCGTGTTCGATCTCCGGTTGCATCCCGGCTCGTTCGACGAGGGCGTTGAGCTTGAAATAGTGCTGCTGGGCGAGGATCTCGGTGGGAGCCATGAAGGCGCCCTGGTAGCCGCCCTGAATCCCGGCCAGCAACGCGGCCATCGCCACGACGGTCTTGCCGGAACCGAC
>JBFIQU010000132.1:0-6297 GCA_041609395.1 Acidimicrobiia bacterium
CGCAGGAGACGAACGACAAGATCACCGACCTCATCGACGAAGGTGTGCTGGGGCCGATGGTGCGGCTGGTGCTGACCAACGCCGTGTACCTCGACGCCACCTGGCTGACCCCGTTCAATGAGGACGCCACCATGGACCAGCCGTTCACCCGACTCGACGGCTCCCAGGTGACGGTGCCCATCATGCACGACACCCTGGCGCTGCCGTATGCCTCCGGCGACGGCTGGCAGGCGGTCGAGCTGCCGTACACCGGCGGCGAACTGGCGATGCTCTTCGTCGTTCCGGACGCCGGCCGGTTCCCGGCAGTCGAGTCGGCCGTAGGGGAGGGGCTGCTCGACGAGATCCTCCCCGCGTTGCGTGATGCGACGGTGGCCATCGGGGTTCCCAAGTACGAGTTCCGCACCAAGGCCGAAGTCGCCGATCTGCTGCACAGCCTTGGCATGGTCGCCGCCTTCGATCCGCAGGCTGCCGACTTCTCCGGCATGACGGCGCTCGAGCGGTTGTACATCAGCGACGTCATCCACGAGGCCTTCATTGCCGTCGACGAAGCCGGCACCGAAGCCGCCGCCGCCACCGCCGTCGTCATGCGGGCCACCTCGGCGCCGATGGTCGACGTCACCCTCGACATCGACCGGCCCTTCCTCTTCACCCTCTACGACCGGGAGACCGGCACGGTCCTGTTCATGGGCCGGGTCACGGACCCGAGCGCATAGGAACGACGTCGACCTCTCCTTGAACGGGGGAGGTGGCTAGACGAACGGGCGCAGCACCAAACCGGCGCGCGGTTTGGGCTGGAAAAAGGTCGTCTTGGAGGGGAAACGAAGGCCGGCTTCGCTGGCTACGGCGATGGCGTGCTCGCTCACCGGGGCGTTGAGGACGACGACGCCGTCGGGGTGGTGTTCGAGCCAGGCCAACGCTTCGCCGGCATCGGGGATGTAGGTCGCGGCAGACTCCTCGACGCCGAGCAGCGGATAGAGCAACTCCCTTGCCACCGCGGCGCTCGCTTCCCGCCACGCCTCGGGCAGGCCTGCCAGAGCGTCACGGTGTGGCGTCAGCAGCGTCACCGCGGCGCCGTGGTCCGCACCGGTGACCATCACGATGGTGCCGGCCGCGGACGGGGGGACGGGCGCCGTTTCGCCGGCCCGGAAGGCGTCGTCGAAGCCGCCGAACGGCGGGATCCCGGCGAACGCGCGATGAATGGGGTCGATGCGGAGTCCGGATCCCTCGGCGGGGGCCATGAAGGCCATGATCGAGTCCCAGGGTCCCCGCCGCTCCTGGGCCTTGCTGTAGCGAAGCGCAGTCGTGTAGCGGTGGTGACCGTCGGCGATGGCGACCGGATGCGCCGCCACTGCCTTGGAGATCGAGGCGATGGCCTCCGTGTCGCGGATGTCGTAGAGGCGGTGCCGGATCCCGTCGGCGAAGAAGTCGCACCGGGGCGCACCCTGGGGCACCAGGAGATCGCGCAACTCGTTGGCCGGGCTCAGCGCAACGATCGGATCGAGATTGGCCTGCGTCGCCGTCAGCACCGCCATGCGGTCGGCCTTGGTGCCTTCCCGGGTCTCCTCATGGGGCAGCACCCGCTCCCCGAGATCCTCGAGGACCAGCGCCCCCAGCACCCCGCGGGCATGGTGCCTGTCGAACTCCATGTCGTAGAGGTAGAACTGCGGGGTCGGATCGAGGCGGAGGACTTCGCTCTCCTGCCATCCGGCGAGGAGCCCGGCGGCCTCCTGGTACTGTCGATCGTCCGGTTCGGCCAGCAGGAGCCGCACGACGTTGTAGGGCGACCTGGCCATGAGCTCGGCGCGGTCCGCCGCCGATATCACATCGTATGGCGGCGAGGTCGCGGCGCCGGTGGTGCCGATCCGGTCGTGGTTGAAGAGAAGTCCTTGAAACGGAGAGAACATGGGCCCGGATGTTACCGGCACCGTCGTGTGTGACCTCGACGGGGTGCTCTACCTCTCGAAGCAGGCGGTTCCCGGTGCCGGAGCCGCCCTGGGAGAGCTCGCCGATCGCGGGTACCGGATCGTCGCCGTCACCAACAACTCGACGACGACGCCGCAGCGCGTGGCAGACAAGATCTCCCGGGTCACCGGGTTCGACCTCGATCCCGCGTTCGTCGTGACGTCGGGCTTGGCGACCGTGGCGATGCTCGCCGGTGCCGCACGCCGCGCCTTCGTCATCGGAGAGGAGGGGTTGGTCGAAACTCTGGCCGCACACGGGATCGAGTCCGTCGGCGATGCGGCGGGGGCCGACGCCGTGATCGTGGGCCTCGATCGTGGCGTGGACTATCCGAAGCTGCGCGACGCCACGCTGGCGATCCGGTCCGGCGTTCCTTTCATCGCCACGAACACCGACCCGACCTATCCGACTCCGGAAGGTCTGTGGCCGGGCGGCGGCGCCATCACTGCGGCGCTGCAGGCTTCGACGGATGTGGAGCCGCTCGTAGCCGGCAAACCGCACGAGCCGATCCGATCGCTGACCCGCCGCCTGGTGCAGGGGCCGACCTGGATGGTCGGCGATCGCATCGATACCGATATCGAGATGGGACGGTTGGAGGGCTGGACGACGGCACTGGTCCTCAGTGGGGTGACCCGGTTTGCACCTGCCGGCCGGGAGGTGGCCCATCACGTGATCGACAGCATCGCCGATCTGCCGAAGCTGATAGTCGGCGCCTCGTAGCTAATAGCTCCGATACCGGCGGTAATTCGGCGGCGGTGGCAACTCGGGGCCCAGGCGGGCCAGCAGCCGGGTACGGAGCGGCAGCGTGAGCAGCACCCCGAACAAGAACCCGAAGACGTGGGCTTCCCAGGCGACATTGGATTCGGCGCCGGAGATGGCGAACTGGCTGAGGAACCAGAAGCCGAGAAAGAACATGGCCGGCAGAGGAATGAGGAACCAGCCGAGCAGGGTGAGCACCGAATGTCGGGGGAAGAGAACCAGGTAGGCGCCCATCACACCGGCGATGGCGCCGGAGGCCCCGACCAGCGGGACGGTCGAGCTGGGGTTCAAGGCCACGAATCCGGCGGTGGCCGCCACTCCGGCTGCCAGATACATGCCGGCGAACCCGACCCGCCCGAATGCTTCTTCCACGTTGTTGCCGAAAATCCAGAAACTCCACATGTTGAAGAGGATGTGGGCGACGCTGCCGTGGAGGAACATCGAGACGAGCGCGGACAGCCACACGTTCTTGTCGGGGAATTCCTGGCGGCCCAGATTCTGCGTGAAACATTCACCGTCGACGATCTCGGGCAGGTCGAGGGGCTGACCGGTGGTCAGTTCGCAGGCGACCGCCGCTTGCTCGTAGAAGAAGATGGTGGAGTCCGGCTCGGTCTGCGGTTGGATGAGGAAGAAGACGTAGACGTTGACCGCGATGATCACAATCGTGAGAATCGGGAATACCCCGGTGGGGTTCAGGTCGCGGATCGGAAGCAAAGCCGGTTCCTGTCTGCGCGGCGGGTGATAATGGAGCCCATGGATACTACGCAGATCGAGAGGTTGATCTCCGACCTCGAGCACGTGGACCCGGCCGAGGCCCCGGCGCTCGCCGATGAGGTAGCCGACGCCCTCACCGACGCGCTCGAGAGCAAGGCCGAGGCAACCGAGGAGCAGGACTGACCCGGCGCCGGCTCGATCAGGAGCTGGTGCGCCGCCGCCTGGCGGATTCCCGGGCTCAGGCCCAGCGGGCCATCGAAGACGGAAAGGTGTACGTGGAAGGAATCGCGGTACCCAAGGCGGCGACGATGGTCAGCGCCGCCTCGGTCATCAAGTTCGTCGCGGCGCCGGCCGCCTTCGTCAGTCGCGGTGGTGAGAAGCTGGCCGGTGCACTGGAGGCATTCCCGCTGAGCGTCGCCGGCCGCCGCGCCGTGGACGCCGGCGCATCGACCGGAGGCTTCACCGACTGCCTTCTGCAACACGGCGCAGCCTCGGTTGCGGCCGTCGACGTGGGATACGGACAACTCGACTGGAAGCTGCGCACCGACGAGCGAGTCACCGTGTTCGAACGCACCAACGTTCGCCATGTGGACCCGGTCGAGATCGGCGGGCCGTTCGACGTGGTCGTGGCCGACCTGTCCTTCATCGGGCTGGCGGCCGTCGCCCCGGCGCTGGAAGCTCTCGGCGGACCCGCTGCCGACTGGATCCTGCTCGTCAAGCCCCAGTTCGAGGTCGGCAAGGAGCGCGTCGGCAAGGGCGGTGTCGTGCGCGATCCGGCGCTGCATCGCGCTGCCGTCGAGGCGGTGTCGGCCGCGCTCGACGCGGTCGGGCTGACCACCGTCGACGTCGTGGAATCCCCGCTGCTCGGTCCGGCCGGCAACCGGGAGTTCTTCCTGTGGGCGAGGCGGTCCGCATGAAGCTGGCCCTGATCGTCCGTCCCGACCGCCCGGCCGCCTCCGATCTGGCGGCAACCGTCATCTCCGGCGCGGAACGCCGCAACATGGTCGCCGAGCTCGCCGCCGACGACCTGCCGGCCGGCACCGACGTGGCCGTGGCGATCGGCGGCGACGGCACGATGCTCGAAGCGGTGCGGCGGGCCCGTCCTGCCGACATACCTGTTCTCGGCATCAACATGGGCCACGTCGCCTACCTGGCCGCGGTCGACCCCGAGGAGGTCGACAGGGCCCTCGACGTGCTCGCCGCCAACGAGTTCGACATCGCCAGCCGGATGACCGTGGCGGTCGAGTGGAACGGGGGTTCCGACGTCGGCATCAACGATGTGGTCGTGGAGAAGCACGATTCGCAGACCTCGGTGCGCCTATCGGTTGCGATCGACGGGCAGTACTTCATGACATATCGCGGTGACGGGCTCGTGGTGGCCACGGCCACCGGGTCGACCGCGTACTCGTTCAGTGCCGGAGGGCCGATGATCGATCCCGAAATCGACGCTCTGGTGCTCACGCCGGTCGCCGCCCACAACCTCTTCCAGAAGACGGTGGTCCTGCAGCCGACGGTGGAGATCGCCATCGAACTCGCCGCCCAACGGCTGGCCACCGTGGCCGTGGATGGGCGGAGAGCGTGCATTCTCGAGCCCGGCGACGACGTTCGGATCACTGCCGGTCGGCAGCGGGCCAAGTTCGTCGTCCCCTGGCCGCGACCGCTGCATCGCGTGATCCAGGAGAAGTGGCGCCTCGACGATGCTTGAGGAACTGAACGTCGTCAATCTGGGGGTCATAGAGCACGCCCGGATCGAACCGGGGCCGGGCCTGGTCGTCGTGACGGGCGAGACCGGCGCCGGCAAGACGCTCCTGCTCGAGGCCGTCCGACTGCTCGGGGGCGGCGTTGCGACGTCCGCGGTCGGGCCGCACGGCACCGAGGCGCTCGTCGAGGGCAGGTTCAACGCCGATGGAGGTGAGGTCGTTGCCGCCCGCCGGCTCGTGGCCGGTCGCAGCCGCGCGTACCTCGACGGCGGCATGGTGTCGGCGGCGGCACTGGTCGAGGCGGTCGGGTCGCTCGTCGAGATCGTCGGACAGCACGAGAGCGTGCACCTCGGGAGGCCGGCCGCCGCCCGCCGGCTCGTGGACGCAGCCCTCGACGGCGACGGTGAGAAGCTGCGCCTTGCGTACGCAGAGGCATGGGAGCACCTCCAGCATCTCGAAGACGCGGCCGCCGGTCTCGATCTCCATCGTCTCGAACGTGAGCTCGAGATGGCACGATTCCAGGCCGGGGAGATCAGCGCGGCGGGTTTTCGGCCCGGTGATGACGATCGGCTCCGCAACGAGGCGGCGTCGTTGCGCCATGCCACCGAGATCGGAGACGGACTCGCCAGGGCGGCCGATCTTCTCGGGGGCGACGGGGGAGTGGAAGATCGTCTGGGCGAAGCCGGCGCCGAGGTGCGGCGGCTGGGACGGCTCGACGCCACCCTCGTCGAGATCGAGAACGCCATCGCCGCACTGATCGCCGGCATCGCCGAGGTCCTCGGAGACCTTGCCCGACGCGACGACTCCGCCGACCCGCACCGGCTCGAAGAGGTCGAGCGACGTCTGGCCCTGCTCGGCGACCTGCAACGGAAATACGGTGCCTCACTCGAGGACGTGCTGGCGTTCGGAGACCAGGCCGAAGACCGCGCTGCCGAGCTCACGTCGCTGATAGAGAATTCGGTTGATCTCGCCGACCGGCTACAACGGGCCCGCACCGACGTGACGACGCTTGCCGGTGAGCTCACCCGGCACCGTCGCGATGCCGCCGACCGCCTCGCCACCGCCGTCGTCCAGGAACTCGGTGCTCTGGGGTTCGTGGCTCCGGTGGTGCGCTTCGAGATCGTTCCCGTCGACCCCGGACCGACCGGCGGCGACACCGTCAAGC
>JBFIQU010000133.1:0-6277 GCA_041609395.1 Acidimicrobiia bacterium
GGATCGGCCGCACGATCCGCTTCCCGTGGCCGCGTGACCGCCGGCGGAGCTCAGCGGTTCACTCCGCCGGTGAGATCGAGCGACAGGCCGGCCGACGCCGGTGCCGATACGGCGCCTTCGGCGGTAGCGGCATACCCGACCGCCGGCAGAACGAGTCCGGAGTCCGCATCGAGCGAGGTCGCTACCGAATCCTCGATCATCCCGCCGATCGACGTGTCGGCAACGTGGTTCACGGTGGCCGCCGGCTGCAATGTGGTCGACGATTCCGCACGTGCGTCGGCGGAGCCATCGACGGCCGCCCAGCCCAGGCTGCCGACCAGGAGAACCGACGCGATCCAGGACGCAATGGTGGACAGACTCAACATGGTGGTTCCTTTCTCGTGTGTCCACCGAAACCATGCAGCGCGGCACCTCAAGGCGGCGTCATGCGACCACTAAGCGTGAGTTAAGAATGCCCTCGGTTGTCACCCGGGGAGGGGCTACACCTCGACGGAGAACGCGAGCGACCGGCGGGAGCCGTCCATCGTCACGGTCACGGACGACGTGGTGGCCTCCATGACGGACGCCGCCAATCCGCCGACCCAGGTGTCCGGCCACGGTCCGGCTTCCTCGGGGCCTACGAGGAGGACGTCGAGGGACGCCTCGGTTCGCGCGACCTCCATGTTGAGATCGCCGTCCCCGCCACCCTCCATCACGGCGGCGGCTCCCTCCGTCACCGCCAGGATGAGGTCGTCGAGCCGATCGAGAGGCAGATCGGATCCGGCCGCAATGCTCAGCAGCACTCGCCGCAAGACCATCACCGTCTCGGGAGCGGGCGGGACGGTGACGACGACCGGAATTGGGATAGACATGCGCCCGTATACTACGGGGCGGTCCGAGCGAGCAGGGCCTGGAGGGGAGTCCGTGGGAATCGAACCGACCATCGAGCACCGCCGTCACGGGCGCTGGTACGTCATCGGCCTCGGCGGTGAGATCGATCTCGCCACCGCGCCGGCTCTCGAAACGGCGATCGCAGAGTGGGATGGGAGCGGCGACTTGTGCATCGACCTGTCCGCCGTCTCCTTCATCGATTCCACCGGGCTGCGGGCGCTCATCAGTGGGTCTCATGCCGCAGAGGACCATGATTCTTCGTTCTGTCTCGTCGCTCCCGAGGGTCCCGTTACGAAGCTCTTGGAGATCACCGGCCTCGACGATGCCTGGAACGTCTTCGCATCGCCTGCCGACCTCGGCGACTGAGTGGTGACGCACCACCGCCGCTACACCATCTCGATTCCCGATGCCCGCTCGCTCATGGTGGCCCGGGTGTTCACCGTCGCCGTGGCACGTCTCCACGACGTCGACGATGAGACCGTCGACGATCTGCGCCTCGCCGTCTCCGAGGCGGCAACACTCGGTCTCACCGCCGGCGGACCCGTCGACATCGCGATAGCCGTCGGGACGGGGCGCCTCCACGTGACGGTGGGGCCGGTACGTCCGCAGGCCTCATCTGCTCCGGGTCCCGACCCCGCCGACGTCATTACCGCCCTGTTCCCGCAGGCCACCGTCGGTACCTCCATCGAATTCGACGTTGCCGTAGGCACGGTCCCCACCGGATGAGCGTGACGCCGGGGCAGGACCACCTCGACCGGCTGTTCGCCGAACGAGCCCGAAATCCGGCGGCGCGAGACGAGCTGATCCGCCATTACCACGGCATCGTCAAACCGCTGGCGGCGCGCTACCGCGGACGGGGTGAACCGGTCGACGATCTCGAGCAGGTCGCCGCCATCGGTCTTGTCAACGCGGTGGACCGCTTCGACCCGGACCGAGGCGTGAAGTTCACCACCTATGCCACCGCCACGATTCTCGGCGAACTCAAACGACATCTGCGAGACAAGGCGTGGTCGGTGCGGGTGCCGCGCAGTGTCCAGGAGCGCTCGGTCGCCGTACACGCCGAGACACCACGCCTGGCACAGCGTCTGGGCAGGTCGCCCACGATTGCGGAACTCGCCAAGGAGCTGGGGTACGACCAGGAAGACGTCATCGAGGCGCTCGATGTCGGATCGGCGTTCACCGCGGCGTCGCTCAACGCTCCCATCGGGGCCGAAGACGCTTCGGCCGAGCTCGTCGACCGGATCGCGGTCGAGGACGAGACCCTGGCCATGACCGAACGTTGGGTCGAAGTGGCAAGCGCCATTCGATCACTCCCCGACCGGGAGCGGCACATCCTCTACTTGCGATTCTTCGAAGGGCGGACCCAGTCCGAGATCGCCGAAATCGTCGACGTTTCCCAGATGCACGTCTCGAGACTCCTCAACAAGTCCCTCCGAGCAGTCCGCAGCTCGATCGAGCCCGGACCCTGATCAGCTCCCGGCCAGATCGATTTCGAACCACACCCGTGGCCCGGACTCGACACCCCAGCGGTCGACCAGATGCTCCACGATCTCGAGCCCCCACCCCGACGTGCGGTTGCGGCCCGGCGACTGTGGGAGCGGGGACTCGAAGTCGACGTGACCGCCGATCACCTCCACCCGAAGCAGCTCCACCGAGAACTCGATGACGAGATCGACCGGGCGGCGTCCGGCACCGTGGATGATGGCGTTGGTGACGACCTCACTCACAGCGAGGCGGGCCCGATCCATGGTGGCCCCGTCCAGCGCGACGCTTGCTTCGTCGAGACGGCGGCGTGCAACCGCCGGTCCGGTCCGGTCCGCCGGAATCGAGAACCTCACGCTCGCGTCACGTCGCATGGTGCCAGTCGCGTTCGGCGAGGGCGTCGACGCTGGCACCCAGGAGAACTGCGAAGGACGACAGATACAGGAACAACAAGAGAACGACGACCGCGCCGAGCGTGCCGTACGTCTCGTTGTAGCTGGCAAATCGGGATACATAGATCGAGAACCCGACCGTGGCTCCCACCCATGTCGCCGTTGCTACGCCGGCTCCCCACGACAGCCAGGCCCAGCCCTCAGGGCGGCGCGACGGGGCGAAGCGAAACAGCAGCGCCATTGCGATCCATACCGCAGGAACCAACAGCACCCAGCGCAGGTATCCAAACGCCGGGTGAAGGTCGTCCGCGACGGCGGCGACGGCAGGAAACACCGCCGCCATGGCCACCACGACGATGCCCAGGACCAGCAGCCCGAGCGTGATAGCCAACGAAACGAGTCGCAGCTTCACCGCGTTTCTTTCCTCGGTCGATGCAAAGACGATGTTGATACCCCGGATGAGGGCCTGGGTGCCTCCCGACGCCGACCACAACACCCCGGCAAGCCCCAGCGCGAACCCGATACCGAGCCCGGCCGGCGCCGCCTCGGTGATCGACCTCAGCTGCTCGGTCACCAGCGTTTCGACACCTGCCGGCAGTGCGTCGGCAATCTCGGCGAGCTGCCGCGATACGTCGGCACGATCGAAAACCAGCCCATAGAGAGACACCAGCGCGAAGAGGGCGGGTACGACGGCCAGCATTGCGAAGAAGGCGACTCCGGCGGCGATCGTCGGCACATTGCTGGCTTTGATGAAGTCCTTGAGAGCGACGAGCCGCTGTTTCAACGAGGCCGGATCGGCGTCCGGCGTGAGCGGCGGGCGCGCATCCTCGGACGCCGAGCGCCGGGGTGCCCGCAACGCGGCAGCCACCACGGTGATCCCGGCTGTAATCCCTATGAGTCGTTCTGCGGTCTTTCCAAGCATGGTCGCATCAAGCTCCCCGGGACGATCGCCGTCCCGGTCGCCGGACTGCGGAGGTCGATCGCACGTTCTTTCCCGGTGTCACGCCTATCTAAACACCCCATCCCGGCGGTCCCGGGTTTGGGTTCGCCCTCCACCGGGTAATACGCGGTGAAGCAAACCAAGGAGCCATCTGAAGATGACACTCGACCGGACCGTCCCCGGACTGTCGATCGATGCCGGCCGCGACGCGGCCGCCATCCTGCAGCAGCGTCTCAACGGGCTGATCGATCTCGCATTGACGCTGAAGCACATTCACTGGAACGTCGTCGGCCCCAACTTCATCGCCGTTCACGAGATGCTCGACCCGCAGGTCGACGCCGTCCGCGCCATGGCCGATGCTGCCGCCGAGCGGATTGCCACACTCGGCGGTGAACCGCACGGCACGCCGGGCTTCATCGTCGCCAACCGGACCTGGGACGACTATCCCCTGTCCCGGGACACCGTCGAATCCCACCTGCGCGTCCTCGACGACGTCTACACGGGAATGATCGAAGACCACCGGCGCGCTCAGAAGCGCCTCGCCGATATCGATCCGATCAGCGAAGACCTCATCGTCGGCCAGACCCGCGACCTCGAGCTCTTCCAGTGGTTCGTCCGGGCCCACCTCCAGCGTGCCGACGGCACGATCCCTCCACGCGGCTAACGATCATCACCCATCCCCCCACCGCGAGAAAGAGACCCGGGAGGCCCGGCCCGGGTCTCTCTTCTTTGATTCATGGGGACGGTTCTCAGGTCAGCTCCGGGTGAGGCGGCAAGGGGCGGAGGCTGGAAACGAGCCGTCCCCGCGGCCACCGCCCGCAGCGCTCGATACACGGCGGTGTCCCCGTCGACTGCCACCGGCAGCGCGAACTCGACGGGCACAACGCCGTCGGCAACCCGGCCGATGATGCCGCCACGGTCCCGCAGCGCCTCGAGGACGATGCGGTTCTCGGCGGCAACGTACCCACGCAGGCGCGCGATCCCATTGAGGAGGGCCGACTCCGCGAGCACCTGGAGCAGCAAGCCGCCTGCACCCCGGTTCTGGAACCGATCGATCACGACGACCGCCGCCTCGGCGGTTTCCGGCTCGCGAGGGTCGCGGATGTACCGCGCCACGCCGACGCCGGGCTCGTTCGGCTCACCGATCGCAATGGCTGCCCACGCGAAATGGTCGACGTAGTCGAGTTCGGTGAGGTAGACGAGCTCACGCTCACTCAACTCGCTGCGGAGCTGGAGGAACCGCAGGTACTGGGACTCCGGGGATAGCTCGCGCAACCCGTCGGCGAGCGCCTGCTTGTCGCCGGGACCGACAGGCCGGATGCGGATCGGCGTCCCATCGCGCAGCACCGTGTCCAGCGTGCGCTCGGCCACAAATCGATCGAGGTTGCCCGGGTCGCTCACAGCAGCATGCTCGCGCAGCGGCGATGGCGAGAGAAATCAGGTCGTGCGCAGCGCCTCGGTAGGAGACATACGGGCGGCTCGCACCGCCGGATACAACCCGGCGACGACACCGATCCCGACGGCGGCTGCAAGACCTCCCACGACCGCGATCGACGGGATGAGAACGTCCCAACCCTGGATCCGGGAGTACAGCGCAGTGACCCCGCCACCGAGCAGAACCCCACCCGCGCCCCCGACGACGGACAGCAGCAGAGCCTCGGCCAGGAACTGCACGGCCACATGCCGCTTGGTCGCTCCCAGGGCACGACGCAGACCGATCTCGCCGCGGCGCTCCAGCACCGAGATCACCATCACGTTGGCGATGCCGACTCCGCCGACGAGGAGCGCAATGCCACCCAGCCCCAGAAACAGCAGGGTCAGGGTGTCGTCGGCCGCCTCCCGTGCTTCCAGCGCATCGGTGGGTCGTTCCACCTCGATCTCTTCGGGGTTCTCCGGGTTTGCCGTAGCCGCCAGCACTCCCATCACATCGTCCACGAACGCCGGATCCGTGCGTACGTAGATCCGGGAAGGCGGTTCGTCGAAATCGAGATATGACGCCGCAGCCGCCTCCCCGATCAACACAGATCGGTCGAGGTCGGCGCTGAGATCGAGCGGTCGCAAGACACCGATGACCCCGAACCACTGTCCGCCCAACCACACCACCGGCTGATCGGCAACGTCCGTTATGCCAAGCCGCTGCGCGGCCACGGCACCCAGAACAACGGTCGGATACGTCGCGGTGGCCTCGTCGAGGAAGCGCCCATCGGCGAGTTCGCCCTGCAGAGTCTCCAGCAGCACGGGATCGACGGCCTTCACCGCAATGCCGCCCGACTGCGACGACGGGATGCGATCGGAGCGGTAGACGTTGGCGTCGACGTCCGACACCTGGGCGACAGCATCGACGGGACCGATGCGGGAGACCATGGCAGTGGCCGTGGATGGAAGCTCGCCACTTCCAATGCCGATACCGCCACCGGCCTGGACCGTGAGCAGGTTGGTGCCGAGGCGATCGAGCTGCCGGAGGAGGTCGGACTTCGACGATTCGGAAAGCCCGAGCACGCCGACCACCGCCGCGATTCCGATCATGATGCCCACTGCGGACAGCGCCGCTCGCAGTGTGCGGCTGCGCAGACCCAGCACGGCTATCCGCGCC
>JBFIQU010000134.1:0-6240 GCA_041609395.1 Acidimicrobiia bacterium
GTGCACGTTGTGGCGGTCGATCATCTCGACGATCATCCCGGACGAGCCCCCGTGGGCGCACACCACAACCACCTCGCGATGCTCGGGAAGCTGCGCCGCAATCGACTCGAGGTCGGTGAGCGCCGTCCAGTAGGGGATGTTTGTCGTCGGCAGGTCGACCCGGCCTTCGATCTTCCACCGCTCGAACTGGTCGGGAGCGCGAACGTCGAGCAGGAAGGGGACGCGTGCCGGATCGTCGATCCGCTGGGCCAGATCCGCAGTACTCATCGATCCGCTCATGGGTCCTCCGCTCGCCGTATATGCGTCGGATCGAATATTAGACCCGGGAGGGCGACCCCTGTGCCGCGGTGGAGCGGGATCTGCATCCGGCCTCCCGCAGGAGGCGGTGGCGTGGCTACCCGGCGACGTACTGCTCGGCCATGACCTCCCGGAGCAGGTCGACGGCCTGGATGATCTTGGTCGACGACAGCGCGTAGAACACACGCTGTCCGTCCTTGCGGGTCGTCACGAGGCCCTTGTCCCGCAGAACGGCGAGGTGCTGAGATACGTTCGCCTGCTGCAGATTGAGGTCTTCGCAGAGGTCGCCGACCGAACGCTCGCCGTCCCGCAAGGCGTTGATGATGAGCAGTCGCTTCGGTTCGGCGAGGCCTTTGCAGACCGAGGCGTGCAGACGGTAGAGCTCTCGCTCGATTTCGCTCATGCGGCCACTATGCCACACCAGCGCAACCGTGCAAGATCGGCGGCCGTCCCGCCCCGCCACCGCCTCCCTTGACAGCAACCACTCCTCCCGACAAAGATGCATGAATGCGCATATAGATATGTGTGTCCCCGTCCGGTGCGTGTGAAACGAAAAGGGAGCAGCGCGATGACGACTCAGGACCTCCAGCCGGGCCCGCAGGCCGACCCTGCACCCACGACCCCGCAGCAGGAGAAGATGGTTCTGATCGCCGCCTCCGGCGATCTGGACAAGGCCTGGCCGGTATTGATCCTGGCCACCACCGGCGCCGCCTACGGCATGGACGTGACCGTGTTCTTCACCTTCTGGGGCTTGAACATCCTCAAGCGGACGGATGCCAAGGCCAAACCGAAGGACTGGCGCCAGCGGCTCATGAGCAAGTTCGAGAAAGGAAGCACCGACCACCTCAAGCTGTCGAAGATGAACTTCGGGGGCATGGGGAGCAAGATGATGAAAGACCTCGCCAAGGAACACAACGTGGCCTCGGTCGGGGAGCTCCTCGAGCTCGCTCAGCAGATGGGCGTGAAGCTGTGGCCGTGCCAGATGACGATGGACCTGATGGGGATCGATCGCAAGGACATGATCGATGGTCTCCCCGACGCCGTCGGTGCCGGATCGGCCATCAGCCTGATGAAGGAAGCCAAGATCAGCCTCTTCATCTGAGGCAACCAGACCAAGGGAGGCAATCATGGCGGACCTGACCGTCGACGCCCGCAACCTGCAATGCCCGATGCCGGTGCTCAAGGTGAGCCAGGGCATCAACCAGATCGAAAGCGGACAGACCCTCGAACTCATCGCCACCGACCGGGGTGCTCTGTCCGATATCCCGGCGTGGACCAAGGACATGGGCCATGCTCTCAAGGAGCAGTTCGAGGAGAACGCCGAGTTCCACTTCATCATCGAGAAGAGCTGACCGAACGGGATCGTCTGCAAGCCGGCGTAGGCTGGCGGCTGCGCCGCAGCGAACAGAGGGAGCGCCCACTGCGTTACGGGTTCGTCATCGACCAGGACAGCTGCATCGGCTGCCACGCGTGCACCGTGGCCTGCAAGACCGAACACCAGGTTCCGCTCGGCGTGAACCGCACGTGGGTCAAGTACATCGAGAAGGGCACCTGGCCGGACACCAAGCGCTTCTTCACGGTCATGCGGTGCAACCACTGCACCGACGCGCCGTGCGTCGCCATCTGCCCGACCAAAGCCTTGACGAAGCGGGCCGACGGCATCGTCGACTTCGAGACCGACCGTTGCATCGGCTGTAAGTCGTGCATGCAGGCGTGCCCGTACGACGCGCTGTACATCGATCCCGGCGAGCACACGGCACAGAAGTGCAACTACTGCGTCCACCGCGTCGAGGTTGGTATCGAGCCGGCCTGCGTCGTCGTGTGCCCCGAGCAGGCGATCATCGCCGGGGATCTCGACGACCCCTCGACCCGAATCGCAAAGCTGGTTGCCACCGAGCAGGTGTTCGTGCGTGCTCCGGAACAGGGCACCCGCCCCAACCTCTTCTACAAGGGCGTCGACGAAGCCGGCATCGATCCGCTGATCGCCGGATCGATGCGAGACGGTGGTGTCTGGCGCGACGACCCCAATGCGACCCGCTCCTGGCTCAACGTCGATCTCACGCCGGGGCGAGCCGAGGCGAACGGGCACGGGGTCGTGTACGAATCGGGCAAGCCGCGGGTCGTGTACACCACCGACCACCCGGCGCCGTGGGGCTGGAAGGTGTCGTCGTACTTTCTCACCAAAGGCGTGGCCGCCGGCCTCGCCATCGCCGCTGCCATCGCTCTCCTGGCCGGCGCCGACGTGTCGGCGGCGTGGTTCCGGTGGGGGGCGCCTCTCGTCGCCGGGCTGTTCCTGATGGTGACGGGTGCGTTGCTGGTCTGGGATCTCAAGCGTCCGGACCGCTTTCTGTATCTCCTCACGAAGGGCAATCCCGGCTCGTGGCTGGTTCGCGGTGCATGGATCTTGTCGGCCTTCGCCGCGGTCCTCGGTGTGTGGTTCCTGGGCGGCGTTGCCGGCTCCGACGCGCTCGTCGAGGCTGCCATCTGGTTCGCCGCCGGTCTGGGTCTGGCGGTGGCCGGGTACACCGCGTTCCTCTTCGGCCAAGCCGAGGCGCGCGATCTCTGGCAGTCGCCGACGCTCCTCTGGCACATGCTCGCCGGGGCGTTCGCCGTCGGCGGAGGAGGCTCGCTCGTCGCCGCATTGGTGTTCGACGTACCGGACGCCGCCGAGACTGCTTTCGCCTGGACGCTGCTCGGCGGGGCCGCGGCGCTGCTCGCCATCGCCGTGATGGAACTCGCGTCGCGCCATCCCACCCGCAACATTGCCGACGCCGTCCATCACATGACCCGCGGCGCGTTCGCGGCGGAATGGTGGGTGGGCGGCCTCTTCGTCGGAGGAGTCGTGCCGATCGTGCTCGCCGTGCTCCACCTGAGCGGTGGGACGGTGTGGCTCGGCGCCGCCGGGGGCATTGCGGCCGGCGCCGGCATGTGGTTCGCCGATGACGCCTTTGTCAAAGCCGGGCAAGCCGTCCCGCTGTCCTGAGGAGGGATCGAATGACGACACATCGTGACGACATCCCCCGGCTCCTACCCGGATCCGAATTGACCAACTACCCGCCGCCGGACCGGTGGGACGACTGGGTCGAATACGACGCGCAGGCGTGGCCGGACAAGGTGACGCACGAATACCGGCTCGTGCCCACCACGTGTTTCAACTGTGAGTCGGCGTGCGGCCTCCTGGCATACGTCGACAAGGAAACGGGTCAGGTTCGCAAGTTCGAGGGCAATCCCGCACACCCCGGTTCCCGCGGTCGGAACTGTGCCAAGGGCCCGGCCACCATCAATCAGATGTACGACCCGGAGCGGATCCTCCATCCGCTGCGCCGCGTCGGACCGCGGGGCTCGGGTGAGTGGGAGGTCGTCACCTGGCAGGAGGCACTCGCCGATATCGGGTCGAGGATGGGTGCCGCCATTCGGGAAGGCCGGCACGACGAGATCATGTACCACGTCGGGCGGCCCGGCGAGGACGGGTTCATGGATCGGACCCTGAAGGCGTGGGGAGTAGACGGTCACAATTCGCACACCAACATCTGCTCGTCGGGAGCCCGGGTCGGCTACGCGATGTGGATGGGCTACGACCGGCCGTCCGCCGACTTCGCCAACGCGCGGTTCATTCTGCTCCTCTCGGCGCACCTCGAAACGGGCCACTACTTCAACCCGCATGCCCAGCGGATCATCGAGGCCAAACGGGCCGGGGCCAAGATCGCCACCGTCGATCCACGCCTGTCGAACACCGCGTCGATGTCGGATTACTGGCTGTCGCCGTGGCCGGGTACGGAACCGGCCTTACTGCTCGGGATCGCCCGGCTCCTCCTCGAGTGGGACGCGATCGACAGGGACTTCATACGGCGCTGGGTGAACTGGGAACAAGCCCTTCGCCATCTCCGGCCGGATGCCGCGGTCGAGTTCGAAGCGTTCGTCGCGCTCCTCCGGGAGACGTATGCGGACTACACGCTGGATTGGGTGGCGGCGGAAACCGGCGTCGATGCCGGCCGGATCGAAGCCGTGGCCCGCGGCATCGCCGAGGCCGGTAACCGGTTCGCGTCGCACACATGGCGCGCTGCCAATTCGGGTAACCGCGGCGGCTGGCAGACCGCCCGCTGTCTGTGGTTCCTGACGGTGCTCACCGGGTCGGTGGGTACCCGGGGCGGCACCAGCCCCAACGCATGGGACAAATTCAAGCCCCAGCATTGGAACATGCCGCCGCCGCACGCTCGCTGGAACGAACTCCTCTGGCCTGCCGAGTACCCGCTGGCCCATCACGAGATGAGCTTTCTCCTGCCCTACATGCTGAAAGAGGGGCGCGGCAAGGTCGACGTCTACTTCAGCCGGGTCTACAACCCGGTGTGGACGAATCCCGACGGCTTCTCGTGGATCGAGGTCCTGACCGACGAGTCCCTCATCGGGCTGCACGTTGCGTTGACGCCGACCTGGTCGGAGACCGCATGGTTCGCCGACTACGTGCTGCCGATGGGGGTCGGATCCGAGCGTCACGACACCCACTCGTACGAGACGCATGCCGGTCGCTGGCTGGGCTTTCGGCAGCCGGTCCTGCGCGTCGCCGGGGAGCGTGCCGGGGAGTCGTTCACGCGCACCTACGAGGCCAATCCCGGGGAGGTATGGGAGGAGGTCGAGTTCTGGATCGATCTCTCGTGGCAGATCGATCCCGATGGTTCGCTCGGCATCCGCAGGTGGTTCGAGTCGCCGGCCGATCCGACCCGTCCGGTCACGGTCGACGAGTACTACGGGTGGATGTTCGAGAACTCGGTTCCCGGACTGCCGGACGCGGCGGCCGCCGAGGGGCTGTCACCGCTCGAGTACATGCGGAAGTACGGCGCCTTCGAGATCGACAAGGATGTCTACCGGGTCCACGAGCGCGAGGTGCCGGGTGCCGACGCCGACGCCGAGGGCATCGGCCGCACGAACGGATCCGCGGTCGGTGCCCTCGTCGACGGGACGGTACGGGAGGGCTTCGCCACGCCGAGCCGGAGGCTGGAGTGGTGGTCGCAGACGATGGCCGAGTGGGGCTGGCCCGACGAAGCCATGCCCGCGTATCTCAAGACCCACGTCTACTGGCGCGACCTCGATCTCGAGGGCACGGAACGAATCCTCGTGCCGATCTTCCGGCTGCCGACGCTGATCCACACCCGCTCCGGCAACGCCAAGTACCTGTATGAGATCAGCCACGGCCACCCGCTGTGGATGAACCCCGTCGATGCCGATGCTCTGGGCTTCGCCACCGGCGACCTGGTGCGGCTCTCCACCGAGACCGGCTATTTCGTCATGCGGGTCTGGCGCACCGAGGGGATACGCCCCGGCGTCGTGGCCGCGTCGCACCATCTCGGCCGGTGGCGTCTGTCGGACTCGTTCGGCAACGAGCGCTGGTCCTCGGCGCTGGTGGACATCGAGCATCTCGGAGAAGGGACGTGGCGTCTTCGCCAGCAGAAAGGGATCGAGCCGTTCCCGTCCGATGATCCCGATTCGGAGCGGATCTGGTGGCGGGACCCTGGTGTGAACCAGAACCTGGCGTTCCCCCCGCAACCCGATCCGGTGTCCGGGATGCATTGCTGGCATCAGCGAGTTCACCTCACCGCCGCCGCCCCGGATGACCGGTACGGCGACGTCGTGGTCGACACGAGCCGAAGCTTCGCCGCCTACCGGCGCTGGCTGGAGCTCACGAAGCCGGCTCCGGGGCCGGATGGCACCAGGCGGCCGATGTGGCTCAACCGTCCCGTCAAGCCGGTACCCGATGCCTACCGCGTCTGATCGAAGCCGCCTGGAACGCGACACCTGGCTCGGTATCAAGGCGGAGGTCGACGGCATCCAGGTCGGCGACGTCGTCGCGACGGAGACGGCCGTCGTCGGCCGGTACGACCCGGTCGCAGATCTCGATCGGCGCGCAGTGCGGTGGGGCTTCACGTTCGAGAGCCACGACCTCGCCGA
>JBFIQU010000135.1:0-6168 GCA_041609395.1 Acidimicrobiia bacterium
CCGGCCGGCGGCCGGCATCGAGACGTGGGCGTAGACGGGGGCCAGTATGCGCTGGAACACCAGATCGGCCCCGGCGGCTGCGACGGTCACGACAGTCAAGACCCTCGCGATGTTCGGTGCATAGCGCCCGACGGACGGGCCGGGGTCGAAGGGCCGGGTCCCGGACTTGCCGGGCGAAACCGCGACTCGAGCTGAAGCGAGCATCCAGGCGACCTCTCAGCCTCACTCGTATTTGTACTCCACTATCTCACTAAACGTCAAGTACTCACCTGGATGTTTTTGTCACGGGTCGCCGGACGGCATTGAGGCACCGCCTCACGAAGGAGCCGGCTTCGACGTCTACCGCTACGGGGCGTACACGCCGTCACGGAACGTCTCGACGCGCAGCGACATGACCGCTCCACTGCGCCCGGGGACGGTCGCCGGTGGATGGTCTACGTCCGTCACCGTCGAGCCTTGCACCACGGTCACGTCGAACTTCACCGGGCCCTTGACCCCGCGCAGGTAGCGGCGCGGCGGAGCAGATACCGGATCCTCGACCGGCCCGACCGTCACATCGAAACCATCCGTCTCCAGCAGAGCTGCGATGGCCCGGGTGGCGTCGTCCAGGCTTCCGTTGATCCAGTAGATCCGGGTCACCGTCGGACACTGATCGAGACAGGCAACGTTCCCCGATCTGTGCTCCGACACGAACTCCCAACCCACCGGGACGACCAGGTCGTTGAACGTACCAACCACGCGGGAGTGGCTGCGCGGCGACCACGGTCCCATCGCGACCAGAACCACGATGCCGAGCATCACGAGCACTCCTGCGCCGAGCGAAATGGATTTGGTATTCATGGTGTATTCGACGCAGCGGCATCGCGTTCGGATCCCGATCGGCGGTGTGCGCAATCGGGGCACCTCCGGTAGCTTGACGGCCTTGGTGACAGGAGTGACCGTGGGTAGGAGCAAGGTGAGGCGAGTTGTCGTGCTGATAGCGGCACTCGCGCTGGTGGGCACCGCATGCGACGAGTCCGGCTCCGAAGCGACGCCTGCCCCGTCCACGACAACGGCAGCCACGACCACGACCGCGCCGCCGTCGACTGTGACGACCACGACGACCACCGCTCCCGGAGGTGGAGCCTCCGGACCCATCGGGGAGGAGCTCCCGGAGGGCATCGCCCGGGTCCACTATCACAACCCGCGTGGCGACTACGCCGACTGGGTTCTCCACGTCTGGGAGGACACGACCGAATCGGTCACATGGGAGAGCGGACTCGAACGCACCGGAAACGACGACTTCGGCATCTACTGGGACGTCGGACTCACCGACGGCGCCGCACGCCTCGGCTTCATCGTCCATCGGGGCGACGAGAAGGATCCCGGACCCGACATGTTTCTCGACATCGCCGGGATCGGGCGCAGCGTGTTCTTCGTGAGCGGCGCCGCCGAAACCTACCCGACGGCGGAGGCGGCGCTTGCAGCCGCCGGACCCGTCGCCGGGCCCGGCGAGCCCCTCCAGGACGGCTTCGCCCGGGTGCACTATTTCCGTCCCGACGGCGACTACGGGGCCTTTCGCCTGCACGTCTGGGAGGACACGACCGAGTCGGTGACGTGGGAACGCGGGCTCGACATCACCGCCGCCGACTCCTACGGCGTGTACTGGGATGTCGGCCTCGCTGCAGATTGGAGCCGCGTCGGGTTCATCGTGCACCGCGGCGACGAGAAAGACCCCGGCCCCGACATGTTCCTCCTCGCCGAGGACCACGGCCGAGAGGTCTGGCTCGTATCCGGTTCGAACACCATCTACACCGCGCCCCCCGATCTTTCCGCACTACCGGCCGGGGACCTCGGCAAAGCCCAGGCGTACTGGCCTACCAGTTCCGCCGTCGCCTGGGCCGTCCCCGACGGCGCCGCCGAATACCGCCTGTACGGCTCTCCGCGCGGCAGCCTGGAACTCGGCGGCGGTGGCATCACGGGCGGCACCTGGATCGATCTGGTCCCGGCGGAGAACGGGCTTGCACCCGCCGTCACCGCCAAGTTCCCGCACCTTGCCGGATTGACCGCGCTGACCCTGCCCGACCTCGCACCGACGGAGATCGACGGGTTGCTGCGCGGCCAGCTGGCCGTCGCCGCGCTCTCCTCCGACGGGCGCGTCATCGACGCTACCGGCCTCCAGATACCCGGGATCGTCGATGAGCTCTACGCAACCGACGCCCCGCTCGGCGTCACGTTCAGCGGGCCCGTCCCGACCCTGTCGGTATGGGCACCGACGGCGCGCAAGGTGCGACTGCTCCTGTTCAACACATCGAGCGCAGTCCGCGCCGACGCCACGATCGACATGACCCGGGCCGCCGACGGCGTGTGGCGGGCCACCGGTACCCCGTCGTGGAACGGCAAGTACTACCTGTACGAAGTCGAGGTGTACGCCCCGTCGACCGGACGGGTCGAGACCAATCTCGTCACCGACCCGTACTCGGTGAGCCTCGGGATCAATTCTCGGAAGAGCCACATCGTCGACCTCGACGACCCGGCGGTGACACCACTCGGCTGGGAGAGCGTCACCAAGCCGCCGTTGCCTGCGCCCGAGGATTCCGTCCTCTACGAGTTGCACGTACGCGACTTCAGCGCGGTCGACGCCACGGTTCCGGCCGACTTCCGCGGAACCTTCAAGGCATTCACCGTGCCCCGCTCCGCCGGCGCCGACCACCTCCGTAAGCTGGCCGAAGCCGGGGTGTCGCACGTGCACCTCCTGCCCGTCTTCGACATCGCCACGATCGACGAGAACCCGCTGCAGCGACGGGAGCCGGCAGGGGACCTGGCTGCGCTACGGCCCGGCTCCGACGAGCAGCAAGCAGCCGTGACGGCCGTCGCCGACCTCGACGCCTTCAACTGGGGATACGACCCGTGGCACTACACGGTCCCCGAGGGCTCGTACTCCACCGACCCCGACGGGCCCACCCGGATCCTCGAATTCAGGGAGATGGTGCAGGCCCTCAACGGGCTCGGGCTGCGGGTGGTCGTGGACGTCGTGTACAACCACACCAACGCAGCCGGCCAGGCGCCGAAGTCGGTGCTCGACCGGATCGTGCCCGGCTACTACCACCGGCTCGACGGCAACGGGCTGGTGGCCACGAGCACATGCTGTGCGAACACCGCCACGGAACACGACATGATGCGGCGGTTGATGGTCGACTCCGTCGTCACCTGGGCCCGTGACTACAAGGTCGACGGTTTCCGCTTCGACCTCATGGGCCATCACATGGTCGACGACATGGTCGCGGTGCGGACCGCCCTCGACACCGTGGATCCGACGATCTACATCTACGGCGAGGGCTGGAACTTCGGCGAGGTAGCCGACGGCGCCCGCGGCAACAACGCCACCCAGCTCAACGTCGGCGGACTCGGGATCGGCACGTTCAACGATCGTATCCGGGATGCAGTTCGGGGCGGCAGCCCGTTCGGGGGCCTCCAGGAGCAAGGCTTCGCGACGGGACTCTGGTACGACCCCAACAACGTCGACCAGGGGCCGCCCGAGGAGCAACTCGACGATCTGCTCCATCGCGCCGACCAGATCCGTGTCGGCCTCGCCGGCAACCTGGCGAACTACACCTTCACCGCGGCAGACGGGACGGACGTCACAGGAGCCGGCGTCGATTACAACGGCGCTCCGGCCGGATACGCCACGGATCCCCAGGAAACGATCAACTATGTCTCGGCACACGACAACGAGACGTTCTTCGACATGATTCAGACGAAGGCGCCGCGAACCACATCGATGCGCGACCGGGTGCGAATGCAGAACCTCGCCCTCGATATCGTGGCGTTCGGTCAAGGGATCCCGTTCTTCCACGCCGGAAGCGAGATCCTGCGCTCCAAATCGCTCGACCGCGACAGCTTCAACTCCGGCGACTGGTTCAACGCCATCGACTTCACCTATGTGGTGAACAACTGGGCAAAGGGCCTCCCCGTCGAGTCGAAGAACGCGGATCGCTGGGAGCTGGCAGCCGAACTCTTCGCCGATGACAGCCTCACGCCGGGCACAACCGACATCAGGCGGGCGTTGAATCGCTTCCTCGAATCGATGCGAATTCGCGCCGGCTCGCCGCTCTTCCGGCTGCAGACCGCACAGGAGGTGCAGGAACGCGTCCGCTTCCACAACACGGGCCCGGGTCAGATCCCAGGCCTCATCGTCATGACGATCGACGACACGGTCGGGGCCGACCTCGATCCCCAGCGGCGGCTGGTCATCGTCGCCATCAACGCGACGACCGGGACCACCACGTTCACGCTGGACCAGGCGGCCGGAGCCGCGTTGCACCCGATCCTCGCTCAGTCGAGTGATCGGGTGGTTCGGGAGGCGTCGGTGCAAGGTGCGACGATCTCGGTGCCGCCGCGCACCGCAGCCGTGTTCGAGGTCGGGCAGTGACGTTCCCGGTCACCTACCGTCGCAAGATCAGGTTCTCGGACACGGACGCGCAGGGGATCGTGTTCAACGCGAACTACCTGCGCTACTGGGATGACACGATCACCGACTATTTCGACGAACTCGGGATTCCGTGGCAGACGTTCGTCGAACGCGGCTTCGACATGGTGGTGGCGCATGCCGAGATCGATTTCCGTTCTGCGGCACGGGTGGGCGACGAACTGACGACGGGTGCCCGGATCGCGCGCTACGGGACCACCTCGCTGCGTTTCGAGTTGCGGACCTGGAATGAAGCCTCCGGGAAAACGGTGGTCGAAGGCCACCAGATCCAGGTGATGGTCGACCGCGACACCATGGTGCCGGTTCCGGTCCCCGATTTCTTCAAGCAAGCCGTGGCCCGATTCCAGGACGGCATTCCGCCGTCGACCCCGCAGCCGGCCACCGGCTAGCCGGGAACGCGAAACGTTGTCCACAGCCTGACGTAAGACATCGCGACCTCACCGGTCTCACCCACGACTGCTCCTGGTGGCCGAACAACCACCCAAGGGCAGATGGGAGCCGGAAGAGGGCAGAGATGAACATGCGCTGGAGATCACACCCCCACCTGAGTCGCGCCCTCAGGGCCCTGGTGGTGGCGCTGCCGATCGTGGCGTCCGTCGGCGCAGCCATCGCCGTCAGCCGCCGGCTCGCCGACCCGGACGGCGTTCGGTCCACCCTCGTCTGGTGGGCGACCCTCATCGGAGTGACGCTGCTCGTGATGACCGTCACGCGCCGGGCCATGAACCGGCTGCTGCCGTTGTCGATGCTCCTGAAACTGTCGCTGGTCTTTCCCGACCGCGTGCCGTCCCGGTTCCGGGTTGCCCTCCGCGGCTGGTCCCCGAAGCGGCTGGCAGCGCGGCTCGATCCTGCCGAATTCGACCCCGACGGCACCCCGCCGGCGGAGACCGTAGAACTGCTGCTCGCCTCGGTGGCCGCCCTCAACGCTCACGATCCGACGACACGAGGGCACTCGGAGCGAACCCGTGCCTATGCGGAACTCCTGGGCCGCGAACTCGGGCTCGGCGACGACGACCTCGAGCGGCTCCGATGGGTCGCACTCCTGCACGACGTCGGCAAGCTGCGGGTGCCGAAATCGGTTCTCACGAAGGACCGCGCACCCGACCCGATCGAATGGAAGCTGCTGCGACGGCACCCGGAGGCCGGCTACGACCTCACCCGGCCGCTGCACGACTACCTCGGTGCGTGGGCCGAGACCATCCTCCACCACCACGAGAGGTACGACGGCAGCGGATACCCGTTCGGGCTCGCCGGCGAACGGATCAGCCTCGGGGCACGGATCGTGGCCGTCGCCGACGCCTACGACGCCATGACTGCTGTCCGTACGTATCAACCGGCGCTGAGCGCCGACACCGCACGCCGCGAGATCGCCGCCCTCGCCGGAACTCAGTTCGATCCGACCGTCGTAAGAGCACTCCTGAACATCTCCGTCGGCAAGGTCGGCTGGATCGCGGGACCGGTGGCGATCCTGGCGCAACTGCCCTTCACCGGTGGTCTGCGCCGCGCAGGGCACGGCGCATCCACGGTCGTCGCCGGGGCGGCGGCGCTCGTCGCCGTCGCCGTCGGCGGGTTCGTCGGTCCTGCGAGTGATCCGCAGCCGTCGGTGATGGGAAATCGAATCGAGGCACCGGTCGCGGTAGGTCCTGCGACCAGGCTCGAAGCGCCCGTCGTCGAGATCCAGGTCGGTGACGGAAGCGGCGACG
>JBFIQU010000136.1:0-6127 GCA_041609395.1 Acidimicrobiia bacterium
CCGACGCCCCTTTCTAAGCTGCCGTCCGTGAGCGAGGGGACACCTTGACGCTCGGCGCGTACCTGCCCATCGTGCTGATGTTCATCCTCGGCGTACTCTTCGCCGTTGGATCGTTCGCCGCTTCCAGCCTCATGTCGCCGAAGCGGCCCACTCCGGAGAAGCTGGCCCCATACGAATCGGGCATCGTTCCTCTGCAGGAGCCGGCGCAGCGCTTCCCGGTTCGCTTCTATCTCGTGGCGATGCTGTTCGTCCTCTTCGACATCGAGATCATCTTCCTGTTCCTGTGGGCGGTCCGCTTCGAGGAGCTGGGTTGGTTCGGGGTCGCCGCCGTGGCGATCTTCACCGCTCTCCTCGTCGAAACGCTCCTGTACGCGTGGCGGCGGGGAGCGCTCGACTGGAACGTGGCACGTCGTGAGCGGTACCGGCGGGTCGTGGCGCCCGATCCTCCCACCCGAGAGGCGGCTTGAGTGGCGCGCCCGTCCGCACCCCCGAACTTGCTGACCACGACGCTCGACAAAGCGGTTCACTGGGCACAGACGCGCAGCATGTGGCCGGCCGTGTTCGGCCTGGCGTGCTGCGCCATCGAGATGATGGGGACCGGCGCCGCGCACCACGACCTCGCCCGCTTCGGGATGGAGGTCTTCCGGGCCTCACCTCGTCAGGCCGACCTCATGATCGTGGCCGGGCGCGTGTCACAGAAGATGGCGCCGGTGTTGCGGCAGGTGTACGACCAGATGGCGGAGCCGAAGTGGGTCATTTCCATGGGAGCATGTGCGTCGTCGGGCGGCATGTTCAACAACTACGCCCTCGTCCAGGGCGTCGACCAGGTCGTTCCGGTCGACGTATTCGTGCCCGGCTGCCCGCCGGGTCCGCAGTCGCTCATGCACGGCATCCTCCTGCTCCACGATCGCATCATGCAGGGCGAGGCGAGGACGGGGCCGGTGGTGGCGTCGATCGGAGCCGGCGATGAGTGAGGCTCTGTTCGCTCGCATCCAGGAGGCAGTTCCTGCAGCCGAGTTCGGCGTCTCACACGACCAGGACGTGGTTCGGGTCGAGCGGGGCGATCTGCTCGCACTCGCCGCGGCCGCACGTGAGTCGGGCTTCGAGATGTGCCTCGATGTGACTGCCGTCGACTATCTCGACCGTGACCCCCGCTTCGAGCTCGTCGTGGTGGTGCTCTCGATGGAGCACCGCACGCGTCTCCGCATCTTGATCGGGATTCCGGCCCACGACCCCGTCGCTCCTTCGCTCGTCGACGTGTGGCCGGGTACGAACTTCTACGAGCGCGAGGTCTTCGACATGTTCGGTATCCGGTTCGAAGGCCATCCCGATCTCACCCGGATCCTCATGCCCGACGACTGGGAGGGCCATCCGCTGCGGAAGGATTATCCGGTCGGATCGGTCCCGGTGCAGTTCAAGTCATCGAACAAGGCCATCTGATATGTCCGATACTCCCAGCCTCCCCACCGGCGACACGGAGGCCCCGACGCTCGAGAAGCCGGCCGACGCCCCGGGGGCCGTCTCACCCGCAGAGGGTGAGCGGCGCCGCCTGCACGACGTGTGGTTGTCGGGGACGGAAGAACCCGATTACGTCCGCGCCGCAACCAGCGAAGGCGCCCAGGAGATGCTCGCCACCGAGGCGCAGCGCCCGATGAGCGAACAGCTCGGCGCGATCGTCGACGACGACTTCGAATTCGAGGACGACTCGGCCGAGGATGAGCGCCAGATCATCAATCTGGGTCCGCAGCACCCATCGACGCACGGCGTGCTCCGGCTCCAGCTCGAACTCGAGGGCGAGAAGATCCGGAGAGTCAAGCCGATCATCGGCTACCTCCACACGGGCATGGAAAAGACCGGCGAGACGCTCACCTTCATGGCCGGCCCCACCAACGTGACCCGGATGGACTACCTGTCGCCGTTCTTCAACGAACTGTGCTTTTCTCTCGCCACCGAGAGGTTGCTCGGTATCGATGTTCCGCCGCGTGCGAGCGTGATACGCGTGTTGATGACGGAGCTGAACCGGATTGCGTCGCACCTCTTGTGGCTGGCCACCCAGGGCATGGACATCGGGGCCATTTCGATCATGCTCTACGGCTGGAGGGAGCGGGAGGTCATGCTCGGATTCTTCGAGAAGGTGACCGGCCTGCGGATGAACCACAACTACATTCGCCCCGGCGGCGTCGCCGCCGATCTCCCCGACGGGTGGGAGGACGACGTGGCGCATCTGCTCGACCTGATCCCGGCCGGCCTCGAGGAGTACGAAACCTTGCTGCTCGACAACCCGATCTTTCTGGACCGGACCCAGGGTGTCGGGGTCATCACACCCGACGAGTGTGCCGCGTTCGGAGTGACCGGCCCCACCCTGCGTGCCTCGGGAGTCGATTGGGACCTGCGCAAGGCCTTTCCGTACTCGGGTATCGACGAGTACGAGTTCGACGTTCCCATCGCCCAACACGGTGACGTGTACGACCGGTTCATCGTGCGACTCGAGGAGATCCGGCAGTCGCTGCGCATCGTGCGCCAGGCCGCCGACCGGATGCCGCCGGGTGACTACCGGACCGAGGACCGCAAGGTCACTCCGCCGCCGCGCGCTCGCATCGACGAATCGATGGAAGCACTCATCCATCACTTCAAGATCTTCACCGAGGGGTTCAAGGTCCCCGCAGGCGAGACCTATCAAGCCGTCGAGTCGCCGCGCGGAGAACTGGGGATGTACCTGGTCTCGAACGGCGCGGCACAGCCGTGGCGTATCCACGTGCGCGGTCCGTCGTTTGCGAACGTGCAGGCCCTTCCGGTGATGATGGTCGACTCCCTGCTCGCCGACATCATCGCCACCCTCGCCTCGCTCGATCCCGTGCTCGGGGACGTCGACCGATGACCCAGTGGAGCGCAGCCACTCTGGAGCGGGCGCGCGCCGTGGCGGCGCGGTACCCGGACAAGCGCAGCGCGGTGATGCCGCTGCTCTACATGGCGATGCTCGAGGACGGCCACCTCAGCGATGACGGGATGAAGCTGGTCGCCGAACTCACCGGGCTGACCGCGGCCCAGGTCCAGTCGGTCGCCAGTTTCTACACGATGTACAAACGGGACGAATTGGGGCGGTTCCTGATCTCCGTGTGCACGTCGATCTCCTGCTGGCTGCTCGGCGGCGACGATGTCCTCGAGGCCATCGAAGACGAGACTGGTGTTCCCGACGGCGAGACCGGCGCCGACGGCCTGTTCACCGTCGAGCACGTCGAGTGCATCGGGGCCTGCGGCGGCGCTCCGGCCGTGCAGGTGAACTACGAACTGGTCGAAGGGGTGACACCCGAAAAGGGCCGGGCCCTGTGCCGCTGGCTGCGCGACGCCGATCCCCGGGTGGTGCTGGGGGACGAGATGCAGCAGCTGTTCGGCGGCCAGCGTTCATTCGATTGGGGCCCCGCCGAGAACGAAGGGGCGACGGCCCCGGTGCCGGCGTTCGGGCCCTACGGATCGGTAGGGGAAGCATGAGCAAGAGCCACCTGCTACCAGCCTCCAGCCACCAGCTGAGGAAGTACCGCCGTCCGGTGGGCGATGGGAAGACACGCACGGTGGCTCTGACTGGAGACTGGAGACTGGAGACTGGAGACCACCACTACGCGTCTCGGTCGTTGACGTTCGAGGACTCCGCATGAAGATCCTCACGTCCCGCATGGAGGCTCATCCGGGCGACAGCCACACGCTGGCCCGCTACGAGGCAACCGGCGGGTACGAGGCGCTGCGCAAAGTGCTCGGCACGATGTCGCCCGACGACGTGCTCGAGTCGGTCAAGGCGTCCAATCTGCGCGGCCGCGGCGGGGCATTCTTTCCGGCCGGAGTGAAGTGGGGGTTCCTGGCGTCGGCGCAACCGCGGTATCTCGTCATCAACGGCGATGAGTCGGAGCCCGGCACCTTCAAGGACCGCCAGCTCCTCGAGCGCGACCCCCATCAGTTGGTAGAAGGCGTCGTGATCTCCGCGTACGCGCTCGGCGTCAACCACGCCTTCATCTATATCCGTGGCGAATACCCGAAACCGGCGCGCCGCGTGCAGCACGCCGTGGACGCGGCCTACGCAGCCGGGTATCTGGGCACCGACATCCTCGGCTCGGAGTACTCCCTCGACGTCACGGTGCATCTCGGTGCGGGCGCCTACATCTGTGGCGAGGAGACGGCACTCCTGAACAGCCTGGAGGGCCAGCGAGGGGAGCCGCGCATCAAGCCGCCGTTCCCGGCCGTGGAGGGCCTCTACGGGCGTCCCACGATCGTCAACAACGTCGAAACGATCTCCAACATCCCCTGGATCGTGACTAACGGCGGCGCGTCCTTTGCCGCCATCGGGCCCGAAGGATCGCAGGGTCCGCGCCTCTTCTCGCTGTCCGGTCACGTCAACCGTCCCGGCAACTACGAGGTCGTCATGGGGATGCCGTGGCGCGAGTTCATCTACGACATCGGTGGCGGAATCCGTAACGGGAACTCGCTCAAGGCATGGATACCCGGCGGCGCGTCGGCTCCCTGGTTCACACCCGAGCTCCTCGATTCTCCGATGACCCACGACGCCGTTGGCGAGGCCGGCTCGATGCTCGGGTCCGGTGCGGTCGTCGTGATGGACGAGACGACGTGCATGGTTCGCGCCGCGTTGCGGGTCGTGAAGTTCTTTGCCCACGAGTCGTGCGGTCAGTGCACCCCGTGCCGGGAGGGCACGAGCTGGCTGGAGCGAATGCTGTTCCGCATCGAACACGGCGCCGGACGGGAGATGGATCTCGGCCTGTTGCTGGACGTGTCCGACAACATCAGCCCGGGGCTCGCCTGGCCGCCGAAGATGACGACGATCTGCCCGTTGGGCCCGTCGGCGGTGTCGCCGATCACGTCGATCATGGGCCACTTCGCCGACGAAGTGGCCGCCCACGTACACGACGGGGGGTGTCCGTTTGACTGACACGGCACCCCGTCACGTGAAGATCACGGTCGACGGCCGCGAGGTCGAAGTTCCCGCCGGGCGTCTCCTCATCGCGGCCTGCGAGGACACCGGCACCTACATCCCCCGCTTCTGCTGGCATCCACGGATGAAACCGGTCGGCATGTGCCGGATGTGCCTCGTCGAGGTGGAAGGACCGCGCGGCACGTGGTTGACGACGTCGTGCACGGTGACCGTGAACGACGGCATGAAGGTCCACACGCAGTCCGAGACGGTGAAGAAAGCCCAGGAAGGCGTTCTCGAGTTCCTGCTCATCAACCATCCGCTCGACTGCCCGGTCTGCGACCGGGGTGGGGAATGTCCCCTGCAGGACCAGACGATGGCGTACGGCCCCGGGGAGAGCCGGTTCGTCGAGGAGAAGCGCCACTTCGAAAAGCCGATTCCGATCTCCGACCTCGTCATGCTCGATCGCGAACGCTGCATTCTGTGCGCGCGGTGCACACGGTTCTCGGATGAGATCTCGGGCGACCCGCTCATCGAATTCAAAGAACGCGGCTACGGCACCGAAATCAACACGTTCCCCGACGAGCCGTTCGCTTCCTACTTCTCCGGGAACACCGTCCAGATCTGCCCGGTGGGTGCGTTGACGGCCACCCCCTACCGGTTCCGGGCCCGGCCCTGGGACCTCGAAGCCGTCGAGAGCACCTGCACGACGTGTGCGGTGGGCTGCCGCATGTCGGTCCAGGCGAGCCAGAACCAGGTCCTTCGATTCAACGGCGTCGACAACGACCCCACGAACCACGGCTGGCTGTGCGACAAGGGCCGCTTCGGCTTCGAGTACATCGGTTCGGCCGACCGGATCGAGACTCCCCTCATCAAGAACGCCTCCGGCGAGTTCGAAGAGGCGACGTGGCCCGCAGCAATGGATCTGGTCGCAGAACGGCTGGGTGCACTCGGCGCCGGGGAGATCGCCGGCCTGGGCGGTGCCCGGGGCACCAACGAAGATGCGTACGCCTTCGGCAAGTTCCTGCGGTCGGTCCTCGACACGCCGCACGTCGATGCGCAGCTCGGTGACGGACTCGATCCCCATTTCCTCGCCGGGGTTACGCCGCGGGCGACCATCGACGACCTGGACCGGGCGGCAACCATCCTGGTGTGGGCACCCGACCTGAAAGAGGAGCTGCCGGTCCTCTACCTGCGGGTGCGGCATGCCGC
>JBFIQU010000137.1:0-6105 GCA_041609395.1 Acidimicrobiia bacterium
ATCGATCACCTCAGCGTGTCCGTCCTTCTCGAGGGTGATCCCGACGCCACGGTGGAAGGGACCGTGAACCCGAATCCGGCCCTCCGATCCACTGATCAGGGCCTCGTTGGCGCCATCGACCGAAAACGACGACACGAGGGTCGAGAAGGTCCCTCCGGGGTGTTCCGAGGCGACAACGGTGTGGACATCGACCCCGCTTGCGACCGCGGCGCGTCCCGCTGTCGAGCGGGGGAATCCAAGGAGGTGGTACGCCAGCGTCAACGGATAGATGCCGAGGTCGAGCAGTGATCCACCACCCAGCGACGGGTTGAACCACCGGCGATCGGTGTCGCTCGCGGCCCGGAACCCGAACTCGGCTGCCACGTGGTGCACCGTGCCAACAGCTCCCGAGCGGATGAGGTCATCGACTCGTTCCAGAAACGGCAGGAATCGCATCCACATCGCTTCCATCAAGAAGACGTCGCCCGAGGCCGCAGCCGCCACCATGTCCTCGACCTGACCGGCGTTCAATCCCAGCGGCTTCTCGCAGAGGACGGCTTTGCCGGCGGAAACCGCCGCCAGGGAGTTCCCATGGTGCTGGTCGTTCGTCGTAGCGACGTAGACCACCTCGACGTCCTCGTGCGTGACCAGGTCTTCATACGAACCGACGGCCGCGGGCACGCCGTGTCGACGAGCGAACTCGCCGGCCCGTTCCGGGCTTCGCGATCCGACGCAGACGAGCTCGGCGTCGGGGTGAGCGTGCAGGGTGGCGGCCATCGTGGCCGCAATGCCGCCCGTGCCGAGGATGCCCCATCGCCGAGTCATCCGGTCAGCCTCGCGGGGCGCCGACTGTGGTTGCGACGACAAAGCGCCACATGCGTTCGACCTCCTTGGAGATGCCCACTCGCGGAGTGGCGAGGACGATCCCATCCGGAGCCGCCCCGGGCCGCAGTTCGAGTAGGTCGGAGGTGAGCATATCGATTCCGTCGTGGTCGCCGTTGACCCCCAGAGCCTGGGCGAGCTTGCCGGGACCGTCGGTGAGTCCCGTGGCGCGACCGCGGCGGCGTTTCACGACGGACTCGCCGTCGACGATCACCGCACCCCGGAGCAGCACCGCCGATCCGACCCCGGCCGGCATCACCGCGACGTTGAGGCACCAGTGCATCCCATAGGACCGGTATACGTATGCGGTGCCCGGAGCGCCGAACATGGAACCGTTCCGCTTCGTCTTTCCCCGGTGGGCGTGCGACGCGGCGTCGTCGTCGGCGCCGTACGCCTCGACCTCGGTCAGAGCCACAACCACGGTCTCCCCGTCGATCCGGCTCACCAGGTGGGCGCCGAGCAGGCCCCGCGCCGCCCGATCGACCGGTCCCGTCAACAGCGTGGAGAGATTCACGTTCCGAGGAGGTGGACGAGGAGTCCCTTGAAGGCATGGAGCCGGTTCTCTGCCTGGTCGAAGATACGAGATCGGGGATGCTCCAGGACCTCGTGGGTCACCTCCTCGCCCCGATGGGCCGGCAAGCAGTGCAGGAAGATTCCGGCGGGGTCGGCCGTGTCGAACAGTTCGGTGGTCACCCGGTAGCCGGCAAACAGGCGGTTGCGCGCCTCGGCTTCGTCTTCTTGTCCCATCGATGCCCAAACGTCGGTGTATACGACGTGCGCACCGGCAACTGCCGCAACATCGTTGGTCACCTCGACATCTCCCCCGCTCTTTGCCGCCAGCTTCACAGCATGATCACGAACGCCGTCCGCCGGCTCGTAGCCGGGAGGTGTGATCACACGGATCGACATCCCGCTCATGGCGGCACCGAGCATGAGCGAGTGCGCGACGTTGTTGCCGTCGCCGAGATACGCAACGACCGTTTCTTCCAGCGGCCGGGTCTCCGCGATCGTCTGCAGGTCGGCGAGTGCCTGACACGGATGCTCGAGGTCGGACAGGAGGTTGATGACCGGCGCCGCAGCGTGATCGGCGATCGTCCGGAGATGCTCGTGGTCGTAGACCCGGAGAGCAAGGGCATCCAGGTACCGGTCGAACACCCGGGCGACGTCCTCGACCGCTTCGCGCTTGCCGAGGCCGATCTCGTCGCCCTTCAACACCACCGGGACCATCCCGAGGTCGGCGGAAGCAACTTCGGTCGAGATTCGGGTGCGGGCCGAGGGCTTCTCGAAGAAGAGGCCGATGCGAAGCCCGCGGAATCTTCCGGCCACGGCGCCGGCATCTTGCTTGACGGCTGCGGCGCGTGCCAGCACGGTGGCGAGTTCGGTCGGGTCGAAGTCGGCGACGCTGAGAAAGTCCTTCATGTGATCTCTCCTCGCAGTCGTGCCCCGGTAGCGGCAGCGACCGCAGCCACCATCTCACGCCGGATATCACCGACCTCGTCGTCGGTGAGCGTGCGGTCGCCCGCCCGGAAGGTGAGCCGGATGGCGATCGACTTCGCCCCGGCCGGAAGGGGGTCGCCCTCGAAAACGTCGAAAATACGGGCGTCTTCGAGCAGAGGCCCGGCGCCGGACCGTGCGGCCGCAAGAACGGACGCTGCCGTGATCCCGGCATCGACCTCGAACGCAACGTCGTTGATCACCGGTGGGTAGTTGCTCGGGGAGACGAACTCCCAGCGAGGCTGCGGTTCGAGGAACACGGCAATGTCGAGTTCCCCGGCCACCACCGGTCCTCGGAGGCCCCAGGCGTCGGCGACCCGGGGATGGAGTTCGCCCGCCATGCCGATCGGGGTGCCGTCCGGGTCGAGGATCTCGGCAGCTCGAGACGGGTGCCAGCCTGAAGCGGTTACGGTGCGGCGCCGCAACGGAACCCGCATGGTCGATCCGATGAGATCGACAATGCCGAGCGCGTCGAGCACGTCGGGGTCGCGGCCGGAACCGAACCAGCCGGAGTCGGCGGTGCCGGCAATGACAAAGGCGAGGTGGTCGGGTTGGGTCGGCAGACCTTCGGCATCCGGCGTCGCAAGGAACACCTTGCCGACCTCGAAGAGGGCGATGGAGTCCACACGCCGGGAGGCGTTGTTCGAAGCGGCCTGGAGCAATCCGGTCAGAATGGTCGTGCGCAGCCATGGCTGCTCGTCGCTGAGTGCATTGGACAGAGCCACGGTCTGACGACGCTGGTCGTCTGCAGGAACCTCGAGACGGTCGAGGTCCGCCGGACCGGTAAACGAGTACGTCATGGCTTCATGGAACCCGGCACCCACCATCACCTCACGGAGCCGTCGGGTTCTCCGCAAATCAGGAGCAATGCCTCCCCCGTTTCCCATCGACACGGTGTTGGGGAAGTTGTCGTAACCGTGGAGTCGCGCCAGTTCTTCGATCAGGTCGACGGCCATCGTCACGTCGGGCCGGCGGGTGGGAACCGTGACCACGAGAACGTCGCCGTCGGCGCTCACGCCGAAGCCGAGCCGTTCCAGGTACGAGACGACGGTGGGACGAGCGATCTCGGCTCCGAGCACCCGGGAAACCTCGCTGAGGGGCAGCGTCACCTGCCAGGGCTCGATGGTCTTGGGGTAGGCATCGAAGATCTCGGGAGCAGGTATTCCGCCCGCATGGTCCTCGAGGAGCGTGGCCACCCGATCGTTCACGATACGCGGCATCGCCGGATCCATGCCGCGCTGGAACCGGAACGAGGCTTCGGTGTGGAGACCGTGCCGCTTGGCCCCGAACATCACGGTCGGAGGGTCGAAATATGCCACTTCGATGATCACCCGGGTCGTCGATTCGTCGACCTCCGTTGTTTCGCCTCCCATGACACCGGCGATGGCGACGGCGTTGCCTCCGTCGGCGACGACCAGGTCGGCGGGGTCCAGAACTCGATCCACCCCGTCGAGGGTGCGGAGCACCTCACCTTCCCGGGCGCGGCGCACGACGACCGTTTCGCCCAGCCGGTCCATGTCGAACGCATGGGACGGATGACCGAGTTCGAGCATCACGTAGTTGGTGGCGTCTACCACGTTGTTGATCGGCCGAACGCCACATGCGCGCAGCCGTTGCCGCATCCACAGCGGCGAAGGACCGATGCTCACGTCGCGTACCTCCCGTGCGGTGAACCGCGGGCACCCGTCGGGATCATCGAGGTGGACGGTGACCGCAGCGTCCTCGCCGCGTTCTTCGACGTGGGAACCGGCAACGTGCAAGGGGGTGTCGAAGTAGGCGGCCAGGTCGCGGGCGACTCCGACGACCCCCATGGCGTCGGGGCGGGACGCGGTGATCGACAGATCGAAGACGACGTCCGGCAAGCCGCTGAGGTCGGAGAAATCGGCTCCCAGGGGGGTGTCGTCCTCCAACACGAGGATGCCTTCGTGCTCGTCGGAGAGACCGAGCTCACGCTCCGAACAGATCATCCCCGGCGAGTCGACTCCGCGTATGGCTCGCTGCCCCACCTCGAACCCTCCGGCGAGGGTGGCCCCGGGGGGCGATACGACGACGACGTCGCCCTCGCTGAAGTTCCAGGCCCCGCACACCACCGTGCGTTGCTCGTCTCCGGTGGTAACCGTGACGACCCGCAGTCGGTCGGCATCGGGGTGGGGAACAATCTGCTCGACGCGCCCGACGACGCACCCGGAGAACTGCGGCCGGAGTACCTCCACGCTCTCCACTTCGTGGCCGAGCTGCTCGAGCGCCGCCGCTACTGCGTCGGAATCGTCCGGCAGCTCGACGAACTCCCTGAGCCAGCTGAGCGGTACCTTCATTGGAACTGCTCCAGTACTCGCACGTCGCCGTCCCAGAAGTAGCGGAGATCGGCGATACCGTGCCGGCCCTGGGCGAAGCGGTCGACGCCCATGCCGAACGCCCACCCGGTGACCTCGGTCGGGTCGTAGCCGACGGCTTCGAAGACGCGGGGGTTGACCATGCCGCATCCGAGCATCTCGATCCACCCTGAGCTGCCGCACACCCGGCATCCAGAGCCGTCGCAGTTGAAACAGGATGCGTGCATCTCCGCGGACGGCTCGGTGAACGGGAAATAGTTCGGCACGAAGCGAACCCGCTGGTTGGGCCCGAAGAACTGGTGGACGAAGTAGGCCAGGGTTCCCTTCAGGTCGGCGAAGGTGATGTCGCTGTCGACGGCCAGACCTTCGAGCTGATGGAACACCGGAGTGTGGGTCGGGTCGACCTCGTCGCGACGGAACACTCGACCCGGCGAGACCACGTAGACCGGAGGTTCGTGCTGTTGCATGTACCGGACCTGCATCGGCGAGGTCTGGGTCCTCAGCAGCACGCTCTCGTCTTCGTCGCCGTAGTCGAGGTACAGCGTGTCCGAGTCGGCACGCGCCGGGTGCGTCTTCGGGATGTTCAGGGCCGTGAAATTGTGCCAGTCGGTCTCGGCTTCGGGCCCGGAGGCGACGGTGAAGCCGATCGCTACGAAGATGTCGATGATCTCGTCCATCACCTGCTGCACCAGGTGGTAGGTGCCGCGTCGGGGCACCCGGCCCGGCAACGTGACGTCGACCTTCTCGGCGGCGAACCTCTCGCCCTCCGCTTCGTCCTCGAGGGAGCGCCGGCGCGTTTCGATCTTGACGCTGAGCTCGGCGACGGCATCGTTGATGGCGAGCCCGGTGAGCCGGCGCACATCGGGATCCAGCGCTCCGAGCCCGCGGCGCAGCTCGGCAACGCGGGAGCGGCGCCCGATGGTCTCCGCTTCGACTTTGTCGAGCTCGTCGAGCGACGAGGCCGCAACGAGGCGGTCGTCGATCGTGGCGCGCAGGTCGTCGAGTTCGGCGTGGACGTCCATCGGGGCGGCCAGGGTAGCGGGCGGCTCTGCGGCGGCCGACGACCGCCGCTCGATGTCGTTCATTCTGTCTCCTCAATAGAAAACGCCCGGAACGTTGGGCTCCGGGCGGCTCGACTGCAGTGTGGTGTGCTGGCGCGTCTATCCGGCCCGGAAGGGCTCGGTAAACACGAAACGCACGGCGCAATCTGTCATGGTCCGGTCACAGTACCGGAGTCGGGCGGTCGCGACAAGGGTCGCGACGCGACGAATGCGATGATCACCGCGGCCATCGCCGCATTGAGGCTTTCGACACCGGGTTGCATCGGGATCGACACCAACCGGTCGGCCGACGCTACGACGTCCTCGGGAAGGCCGGCGGCTTCGTCACCGATGAGCCATGCGGTAGGGGTCGACGA
>JBFIQU010000138.1:0-6000 GCA_041609395.1 Acidimicrobiia bacterium
AGAAACGGAGTTCGGGGAACCACGGGGCCAGGTTACCGACCACCGGTGTTTGCTCCGTTCGTCAGACGATCGCAGCGAAGACGATGCCGGCGATCACGCAGTACACCCCGAACGGGGTTAGACCGATTCTCCGAATGAGCGCGAGCAGCGCAGCGATGGCCGCATAGCCCGAGACGCCTGCGACCAGCATGCCGACCCACACCTCGCCGCCGAGGCCGCCGGCATCAGCCAGATCGAGGAGCTGGAGGAGACCGGCACCGGCGATTGCAGGTATCCCGAGCAGGAAGGAGAAGCGGGCCGCCTCGACCGGCTCGAGCCCCCTCGCCTCGGCTGCGGCGATCGTGAACCCGGATCGGGAGAAACCCGGCATGAGTGCGAAGGCCTGGGCGAGTCCGACGGCGATGGCGTCGATCGGTCCGGTGTCTTCGACGGTACGGCTGCGCAGGCGTATCCACCGGGCCGCCAGCAGCACCACACCGGTTCCGACGAGCGCCGCCGCAACCAGCCCCGGGTGATCGTCGACGTCGTCGAGGCGGGACTCGAACAACAGGCCGAGGATCGCAGCGGGGACGGTCCCGATTGCAAGCACGACGATGATCCGGCGAGCCGTCGCGTCGCGGCGGAACCGCAGAAGGCGCACCAGGTCGGACCGGAAGTAGACCAGAACCGCGGCCAGGGTGCCGAGATGGAGAACGGCCGACAGCGCCAGATCCGGTCCCTCCCGCTCGAGGAGTTCCGGTATCAGCACCAGATGGCCGCTGGACGAAATAGGGAGGAACTCGGTGAGGCCCTGTACGAGGCCCCACAGCACAGCATCGAACACGTCCGCGACGTTAGTGACGACGCCGTCGCTCGTATGCCATTCGCTACGGGTAGAGCACGATGAGTTCGTTGCCGTCGGCAGCGACGGCCACGGCAGGTGCCTGCTCCTTCGGGAGTGCGACCAACCCGCGGGACAGTCCGGTGAACGTGTCCTCGGCGGCTGCGGCGGTCACTACCCCGGCCACGGTGGTTCCGGAGGCCGTCAGGACGACAATGACCTCGGTCCCGGGGCCGACCGAGGGTGCGAGGTCCACAGGCACCGACCACCAGTCGGTCGGGACGGGATCGACCCCGATCGACGACGGCAGCAACGGTTCGCCCCGAGTGAGGTCCCGGGCAGCAACGGGGCGGCTCAGGTCGACGGCCGGGAGCAAGCCGGCCGGCACGCGGCGCCACTCGAGGCCGTCGTCGCTGAGAGCGCTTCCGGCAGCAACGTCGCCGGCGACAAAGGGATGCAGCACCGAACGATCGGGTCGGAACTCCGCATAGAGACCAGTGGCCACGATGAGGATTGCCGCAGCCCACCGCAGGTACGGAGGCCGCTGAAACCAGAACACGTCACGACGGTATTCCGTGGGGGCGGTCGGGGGAAGGGCGCCGTAGGCGCAGTCGGCGCGCCTACGGGTTCGGAGCGGCCTTTAGGGCCCCTCCCCGCTTCCCTCCCTCGCAAGCGAGGGAGGGAGCCTTACGCAAGCAGGGGGAATGGTGGGGGACTTGCGAAGGCACGGGGAGGGGGTTCTGGATGGGATCGGAACGACCCCACGACCTGGCTCGGGCAGGATGACGACGACGACGAAGCACCGACGGGTTTCCCCGCGACCGACATCACGGCTCCCTCCCCGAGGCCTAAGGCTGATTTCAGTGTAGGACCCACCCCTTGCATTGCGGTGGTAATCGGCAGAAAAGTGTCTCCACACAAGCAAAGAAATGCGGAACGTGGCGGGTCGCCCCACGAGAACCACCGGATGTCCTCATTCAACGCCCTGCAGCGGGGAGGAGATGCGGCACAGTGGAGAGTTCCCGGTTCGCAGTTTCCGAACCCCGGTCGAGAGCCGTGGTTGGGGTTGGAGTCGGGCTGTCGACCTACCCCCGGGAGTATCCCTCCAGGTACGGCGGCAGATCGATTCCTGCGGCGAGGCGGGCATCGGGCTGCGGCTCTCCGAAAACGGTATCGACCGGAATGACGCCCGCCCAGACGGCGAGGTCGTAGTCGTCTTCCTCGTCACCGGGCGGGCCGGTACGGATCTTGGCCGAGGCCTCCTCGAGCGCGATCGCGACCATCATCGTCGCTCGCGTCTCCTTGTCGTTGGGTGTACGTGCGTCATCCCATCGGCCCGGCGCGATGTGATCCGACACCAGCCGCATCGAACGCAGCTTTTCCTCCGGATCGGTCACCTCACGTGCCGAACTGAACACGATCACGGAGCGGTAGTTCATCGAGTGGTTGAAGAGGGATCGCGCCATCACGAGTCCGTCGATCAGCGTGAAACTGACGCAGATCGGGTCGCCGTCGCGGATCGTGCGCAGCATTCTCGAGGCCGCCGATCCGTGCAGGTACAACGTCTCGCCGTCGCGGGCATGGATGGTCGGGATCACCACGGGGCCTGCTTCGGTCCCGAATGCCACGTGGCAGATGAGCGCCTCATCGACGATCGAATGGATCGTTGCGCGGTCGTACCGGCCTCGCTCGGGAAGACGTCGCAGCCGGGTGCGTTCCGAGGACGGTTCCCGGGTCATCCTCCGGCAGCGGCCCGCGCCGTTGCACAGGGACAATTGCGCGGCGTTTTCACCGCGGCCGGGATGGCTCCCCGGAGCGTGTCCCGGAGCGACTCGATGCTCTCACCGAATCGCTCGAGAACTTCGGCATGGGTCACCGGCTCGGCGCCCACGACGCCGGCGTCGTAGTCGGTCACGACCCCGATCATGGCGTAACAGATCTCGAGTTCCCGCGCGAGGAAGGCTTCGGGAAACTGGGTCATGTTGATCACCGCCCACCCGTTGCCGGTGAAGAACTCCGACTCGGCGCGGGTCGAAAAACGCGGACCGGGAATCACCACGACCGCTCCGCCGCGGTGGACCTCCACGCCTGTGGCGCGGCCCGCGTCGACAGCGATCTCGCCCAACTCGGGACAGTACGGATCGGCGAACGACACATGCACGGTGTCCGGACCGTCGAAGAAGGTCGACGTTCGCGCCGTGTTCCAGTCGACGAGCTGGTCGCACACCACGAAGCTTCCCGGCTCGAACTTCGCCTGGAGCGAGCCGACCGCCGACGGTCCGATGATCCGATCGACGCCGATTTCCCGCATGGCCCACACGTTGGCTCGATACGGCACCTTGTGCGCCGGGAACTGGTGCCGGCGGCCGTGACGCGGCAGGAACGCAACATCCACGCCGTCGACAGTACCCACGGTGATCGGGGCGGCGGGCGGACCGTAGGGAGTGGCGACATCCTGGTCGCGCGCGTCGTCGAGAAAGTCGTAGAACCCCGAGCCACCGAATATTCCGATCATCACCGCTCCCGTTACGCCGACTGTGCGACCGCAGACCGCTTTCGGACCGGGCATGATACGGACTCCTAGAGTGGAGTGCGGTATGGAGCTTCAGGCCGTCGTTGCGTTCGTCGTTGCGTATCTCCTCGGGAGCATCGATTTCGGGGTGCTGATCCCGCGCCTCGGCGGGATCGACATCTACTCGGAAGGCAGCGGCAATCCGGGCACGTCGAACGTGCTCCGGACGATGGGCAAGAAGGCGGCGGCCGTTGTGATGCTGGGCGACTCGCTCAAGGGTGTGGCGGCGGCGGCGCTCGGTTCCCTCTGGGTGTCGGAGGCGGCCGGCTTCGCATGCATGTTCGCTGCGGTGGCCGGCCACGTGCTTCCCGTCTGGCACCGTTTTCGTGGCGGCAAGGGAGTCGCCACCACCGTCGGGGGAGCCATCTGGCTCGAACCGATATTCGGGCTCGCGGTTGCCGTCGTGTGGCTGGTGCTGGTCGCCGTCGTCAAGATCGCGTCCGTGGCATCGTTGCTCGTCGCCGTGTCGCTCGTGCCCGGGTTTGCGATCGGCGGTGCCCCTGACTGGGGTCTCGTCTGGGCAGCAGTCACGAGCCTGCTCGTCCTGGTAAGGCACCGCAGCAACATAACCCGCCTCCTTCGCGGTGAGGAGCGAAGGGTCGCGACCTGATGCGTCCCCTCGTCGATGCCCAGCGAGCCGTGCTCGATGCGCTGCCCCGTCTCGACGTAGTGCCCGTCCCGTTGCAGGAAGCGCTCGGCCTCGTCGCTGCGGAGCCCATCGCCGCCGCCCACGACGTGCCGCCGTTCACCAACTCGGCGATGGACGGCTACGCGGTCCGTGCCGCCGACGTGGCCACAGTGCCGGTGCGTCTCCGCGTTGTCGAAGATGTCGCTGCAGGATCAGTCGCCGGAGGCGTTGTCGAGGCAGGGACCGCCATGAAGATCATGACGGGGGCGCCGCTCCCGTCCGGCGCCGATGCCGTCGTGAAGGTGGAGGACACCGAACCCGATGACGGCGGCGTTCGCATACTGGCGTCCGTTCACGAGGGCACGGCGGTGCGGATGGCCGGAGGTGACGTAGCCGCCGGCACCATCGTGGTGAGCCCCGGCACCAGGCTCGGGCCCGCTCATCTCGGAATGCTTGCATCGTTTGGCGTAGCCGCGCCCATGGTCCGGCGCCGCCCGCTGGTCGCCATCATGTCCACCGGCGCCGAGGTGATGCCGGTCGACATGCCGCTGCGTCCGGGCGCGATCCACGACTCGAACCGTCCGCTGCTCCGTTCCCTCCTGACCGAACTCGGCGCGGACATTCTCGACCTCGGCATCGTGGGCGACGACGCCGATGAACTGCGGGAGGCGTTCACCAAGGCCGCTTCCAACGCAGACGTGGTTGTATCGAGCGGCGGAGTGTCGATGGGCGAATACGACTACGTGAAACACGTCCTCGGCGAGCTGGGCACCGTCGAGTTCTGGAAGGTGGCGATGCAACCGGCCAAGCCGTTCGCCTTCGGCTCCATCGACGAAACGCCGCTATTCGGGCTGCCCGGCAATCCTGTTTCGGTGGTCGTCGCCTTCGAGCAATTCCTGCGTCCCGGACTGCTCGCGATGATGGGTGCGCGTGAGCTGTTTCGTCCTCGGGTCACCGCCCGTGCCACCGAAGACATCGAGTCCGATCCGGCGAAGACGGTCTTCCTGAGGGGCGCGGCCCGTCTCGTCGGCGATCATTGGGACGTTGCCGGGAGCGGCGGTCAGTCGTCGAACGTGTTGTCGGCGCTCGCCGCCGCCAACTGCTTCGTCGTCGTGCCTGAAGGAGTTGCCCACATTGCGTCCGGGCAGGACGTCGAGATCGAGATGTTCCAGTGGCCGGCCTCGGTGACCCGCGTGGAACGACTCGGGACATGAGCGACTTCTCGCACCTCGACGCCGATGGCCACGTCCACATGGTCGATGTCGGTTCCAAGGACCCGACGCATCGTGTCGCCGTTGCAGAGGCGATCGTGGTGCTGCAGCCGGCTACCCGGGAAGCTCTGTTTTCCGGTGGCCTGCCGAAGGGCGACGCCCTCGCCACGGTGAGGGTGGCGGCGATCATGGCAGCCAAGCGCACCTCCGAGCTGATCCCGCTCTGCCATCCGCTGCCGCTCGACGCAGTGGTGGTCTCCATCGAACCCACGGACGGCGGAGCCCGTATCGAGGTGCGGGCCGAGACGACCTCGCGCACCGGCGTGGAGATGGAGGCGCTGACCGGGGCCGCCGTTGGCGCCCTCACCCTCTACGACCTGGTCAAGAGCATGGAACGCGGTGCCGAGATCGGCCCGGTGCGTCTCGTAGCGAAATCCGGGGGACGATCCGGCGAGTGGACGCGGTGAGAGCCTGCATCGTCACCATCAGCGATCGCGTCAGCCGTGATGAGGCTGAGGATCGTTCCGGGCCTGCTGCCGCAGGACGGCTGCAGGCCGCGGGGTTCACGGTGGAGTCGTCCGTCGTGCCGGACGGCGTCGAGTCCGTCCAGAATGAACTGCGCCGTCTCCTCGAGAGCGCACCGGCGCTCATCGTCACCAGTGGGGGAACCGGTTTCGGGCCTCGTGACCTCACGCCGGAAGCCACGGCGCCGCTTCTGGAGCGGCCGGCCCCCGGTCTCGCCGAGGCGATTCGCGCGGTCACATTCGGG
>JBFIQU010000139.1:0-6000 GCA_041609395.1 Acidimicrobiia bacterium
CACCCCGCCGGCATACGAGCGGAGCTCCGGGTGTTCGAGGATCGCGGTGAGGGTCGCCGTCGCCCCGATCCGGATCGATCCGTCTGCGTCGGTCTCGATGAACGTCAGCGGCAGCTTGCCGAGGTCGACCAGGCGCGCCGGACGATCGCTCGAGTGGAGGATGACGTCGGTGCCGCCTCCGACGAGTCGTACCGAACCGTCTCCGTCGTTGATCTCGGCGAAAGCGGCGGCAACGGAGTCGGGCTGGACGAAGGCTGCGGCGTTGAAAATCGGCACGATTGTCTTCTGCGGACGCTACGGGGACGCCCGGAGCCGACGAAGGGTCCTTCGGCCTATACCGGCAGGCAGGCAGGCCATGTTCGCTGACCGGAGGCCGGGTTCGCACGTCCGCGTCCCGGCCATGAAGAGAGGAGCAGCACATGAGAAGCTTCGCCGGGCGGGACATCCTGTCCCTGCGGGATGTCGAGCGGGCCGAATTCGAGCACATTTTCGGTGTCGCCGAGGCGCTCGAGCCCATCGCCCGCGAGCGGCGCAACACCGATCTGCTGGCCGACAAGTCGCTCGTGACGGCCTTCTACCAGCCGTCGACCCGGACCCGGCTCGCTCACGAGGCGGCCATGCACCGGCTTGGAGGGCACGTGCTCGGCTTTGCCGATCCGAAGATGACCCGGGCCGGTGACTTCTATCAGGAGTCCATCAAGGACACCGTCCACATGCTCGAGTACTACGGCGACGCCATCGTCATGCGCCACTTCCAACAAGGTGCACCTCACGAGGCAGCCCGCTGGGCCAGCGTTCCGGTGATCAACGCCGGCGATGGCTGGGGGGAACATCCGACGCAGGTGCTCACCGACTTGTTCACGATCCGTCAGGAGCTGGGGCGCGTCGACGGGCTCACGTTCCTGTGCATCGGAGACATGCGAATGAGGACGATGCACTCTCTCGGATACGCCTTGTCGCAGTTCGACAGCCGCGCCATCTTCGTCGGTCCGCCGGAGATGTCGCTGACCGATGAATTCCGAGCCGAGCTCGACGAGCGCAACGTCATGTACGACGAGTCGGATCACGTGGAGAAGGTCATTCACGAGGCGGATGTGATCTATATGGAACCGGTCGTGCAGGCGGACTACACGAAGGGCCGCGACGAGCGCGCCGACCAGCTGGGGCTGACACCCGCGAACTATCAAGTGACCCGGGCTTTGCTCGCCGACAAGGCCAAGAGCAGTGCGATCGTTCTCCATTCGCTGCCGCGCATGGACGAACTCCCGACCGACGTCGACGCCACCCGTCACGCCCGGTACTGGGAAGAGGCCTATTACGGAGTCGTGATGCGCATGGCCCTGCTGGCGCTCGTCATGGGCGCGATGGAATAGGAGGCCGCATGCAGACGTACCTGAAGGGTCGTGACATGATCACGACCCAAGAGTGGTCGAAATCCGAGATCGACAGCGTTCTCGACCTCGCCCTGGACCTGAAGCGGAAGCGAGCGGTCGGGGAGCGGCACCCTTATCTCGACGACAAGGTGCTGGCGATGCTGTTCTTCTTCTCGAGCACGCGCACCCGTGCCTCGTTCGAGGCCGGCATGGCACAGCTGGGAGGACATGCCCAGTTCATCGAGTCGCAGACGACGCAGATCGCCCATGGCGACACCGCCAAGGAGATCGGTGAGATCCTGGGCCGCTACAACGACGGGATCGCCATACGGCAATGTGACTGGGAGATCGGCAACCGCTACATCCGCGACGTCGCCGCAGCCTCCCGGGTTCCGGTCCTCAACATGCAGTGCGACGTCTACCACCCGTTCCAGGTTCTCGCCGATCTGCTCACGATCGTCGAGCACAAGGGCGATCCTCGCGGTCTGACGATCAACGTGAGCTACGCCTACGCCGCCAGCTACCAGAAACCGCTGAGCGTTCCCCAGTCCCTGATCCTGTTGATGACCCGCTACGGGATGAACGTGCGCCTCACCCGCCCGCCCGAGTTCCGGCTGATGGACGACATCATGAGCCAGGCCACCGACAACGCCGCTGTGTCGGGTGGATCCTTCGAAGTCCTGGAGGACTTCGACGCCGGGTTCCACGACGCCGACATCGTGTATCCGAAGAGCTGGGGCTGCATGGTGACGACGTCGCATCCCGACGAGAGCGCCAAGATCGGCGCCAAGTACACAGACTGGATCTGCGACGAAGCACGGATGAAGCTGGCCAAGCCGGACGCGGTGTACATGCATTGCCTGCCCGCGGATCGCAACGTCGAGGTCAGCGACGCCGTCATCGACGGCCCGCAGAGCATCGTCTACGACGAAGCCGAGAACCGTCTGCACGTGCAGAAGGCCGTCATGGCGCTCACCATGTGAACCAGGAGGCAGCAATGACGCGTCGTGCCGTGGTTGCCATCGGCGGTAACTCCCTGATCAAGGATCGTGACCACCAATCGGTCGAAGATCAATACTTGGCCGCCGCCGAGACCGACCACCACATCGCGAACCTGATCGCGGACGGCTGGGACGTCTGCATCGCCCACGGCAACGGCCCCCAGGTGGGGTTCATCATGCGCCGCTCCGAGCTGGCGGCCCACGAGCTCCACGAAGTGCCGCTCGAGGTGTGCGTCGCCGACACCCAGGGAGCGATCGGGTACGCGCTGCAACAGACACTGGGCCATGACCTGCGCCGGCTCGGTATCGACCGCCAGCCGGTCACGGTGGTCACCCAGGTCGAGGTCGACCAGCGCGATCCTGCGTTTTCCGTGCCGTCCAAGCCGATCGGATCGTTCCTCGACGAGGCGACGGCCCGCCGGCGCGCCGAGGAGAACGGATGGCACGTGGTCGAAGACGCAGGTCGTGGGTGGCGCCGCGTCGTGGCATCGCCGCGACCGATGCGTATCGTCGAGGCGCCTGCGATCCGTGCGCTGCTCGACGGGGGGTTCGTCGTCATCGCCGTCGGGGGCGGCGGTATTCCGGTAGTTGCCGACGAGTCGGGCGATCTGCACGGGATCGCCGCCGTCATCGACAAGGATCTGGCATCGGCGCTTCTGGCACGCGAGATCGGCGCCGACACGTTCCTCATCACCACGGCGGTCGAGAAGGTTGCACTCCATTGGGGGTCCGATCGCCAGGCGTGGATCGATCACATGACGGTCGCGGAAGCCAAGGCGCGACTCGCGGAAGGCGTCCACTTCGCTCCCGGCAGCATGAAACCGAAGATCGAGGCGGTGGTCACCTTTCTCGAGTCGGGGGGCGTGACGGCGGTGATCACCGACCCGGACAACATGGAACGGGCCCTGGCGGGGGAGACCGGGACGAGGATCACGGCGTGATCCCCGGTCCCGACCTCGATCACGTCACCGGTCTCGAGTGCCTCGTCTGCGGCGCGGTGTACAAGCCGGCCGATATCGAATACGTGTGTCCCCGGCACGGGCCGGTGGGCACGCTCGACGTGCGCTACGACTACGACCTCGTCGCGGCCCGCTTTGCGTCGGCCCCGGCCGTGCCATCGATGTGGCGCTACCGGGCATTCGTTCCGGTCCATCCCGATGCTGAGGTGCCGCCGCTGCGGATCGGCGGCACTCCGCTCTACGCAACGCCGGACCTTGCGGCACAAGCCGGAGTGAACGAGCTGTGGGTGAAGGATGAAGGACTGCAGCCGACGGCGTCGCTCAAAGACCGCGCCAGTGCAGTTGCCGTCATGAAGGCGGCCGAACGGAACGCGGCGACGGTCACCACCGCGAGCACCGGCAATGCGGCAGCCGCTCTGAGCGGCGTATGCGCCGCAGCCCGGATGCGCAATGTGATCTTCGTCCCGTCGTCGGCGCCGGAAGCCAAGATCGCGCAACTGCTTGCGTTCGGCTCCGAGGTGATGCTGATCGACGGCACCTACGACCAGGCCTTCGATCTGTGTGTCGCCGCCGCCGATCGCTGGGGCTGGTACAACCGCAACACCGGATTCAACCCCTACATGACGGAGGGCAAGAAGACGGTGATGCTCGAGATATGGGAGCAACTCGGGCGCCGCCTTCCGGATGTCGTCGTCGTCAGTGTGGGGGACGGGTGCATCATCGGGGGAGTGAACAAAGCTCTGCGCGATCTGCGTGCGATAGGTGCCATCGATCACGTGCCCCGTTTGCTCGGCGTCCAGGCGGAAGGGAGCAGCTACCTCGTTCAAGCCTGGGAGGCCGGGGTGGACGTTCTCACCAAGCCTCCTGCGCCCGCCGACACCGTGGCCGACAGCATCAGCGCCGGCCTGCCGCGGGATCGGATCAAAGCGCTGGCGGCAGTGGTCGAGACCGGCGGCGCGTTCGTCGCCGTGAGCGACAAGCACATTCTCGGTGCGATCCCGGTGATGGCCGCAGAAGCCGGGATCTTCGCAGAGCCGGCTGCGGCGGCTGCGTTCGCCGGGTTGCAGGAGGCAGTCCGGCGCGGTCTCGTGAACGCCGGGGAGCGGGTCGTCGTGCTGAGTACCGGAAGCGGTCTCAAGGACATTGCCGCAGTAAGGCGCGGCGTCGAGGATGCCGGCCGATCCCCGCACCGGGTGCCTCCCGACATCGACGCCATCGCCACGATCATCGAACAGGAAAGGTACGCCACATGATCGACCTGGATCTCGACCAGAGCGCGCTGGACCGTGCCGTCGGCCGGGCCCGGGAGCGCAACATCATCGTTCCGACGTTCGCCGAAATGCGCGACCCGGGACTCATCGACGAGTCGGTCGTCAAGGAGCTGGCAGACGTCGGCCTGTGGGATCTCCATCCGCGCAATCTGTTCCGAATCACCTGGCACAACGAGCCGGTTGAGTTCGGGGGAGGGTTCGGGCCGGTGAACTTCGTCGAGTTGCCCTCCGAGCTGACCGGTGTCGCCGCCAGGATCGTCGTGCTGATCGGGAAGTGGTTTCCGACAGGGGCGCACAAGGTCGGCGCCGCCTTCGGCTGCCTGGTTCCGCGCCTCGTCACCGGCCAGTTCGACCCGACGACGCAACGGGCGGCGTGGCCGTCGACCGGAAACTACTGCCGGGGCGGCGCCTACGACTCGAACCTGCTGGGCTGCGATTCGATCGCGATCCTTCCCGAGGGGATGAGCCGGGAACGCTTCGAGTGGCTCGAATCGGTCGCAGGGGAGGTCATTCGCACGCCCGGGTCGGAGAGCAACGTCAAGGAGATCTTCGACAAATGTGCTGAGTTGCGGGCTTCCGGTGAGCCGATCGTCATCTTCAACCAGTTCGACGAGTTCGGGAACTACCTGTGGCACTACTCGGTCACCGGGCCCGCCATCGATGAGGTACTCGCCGGGGTCGTGGGTTCCGGTGACCGCTATGCGGGCGTCGTCCTGACCACCGGTTCGGCCGGCACCATCGGGTGCGGCGACTACCTGAAGCAGCGGTATCCGGGGTCGCTCATCGCAGCATCAGAGGCGCTGCAGTGCCCGACCCTCCTGATGGGCGGCTACGGCTCGCACCGTATCGAAGGCATCGGCGACAAACACGTGCCGTGGATCCACAACGTCCGCAACACAGATGTGGTCATGGCCATCGACGATGCCGGTCCGATGGCACTGCTGCGCCTCTTCAACGAGCCGGCCGGCATCGAGTTTCTCGCCTCGCAGGGGGTGGAGGACGGAGTGCTGGAGTCCCTCCCGCTGCTCGGGATCTCGGGGATCGCCAATGTGATGTCGGCGGCGAAACTGGCCCGTCACTTCGAGATGACCTCACGTGATGTCGTGGTGACCGTTGCCACCGATTCCATCGACATGTACCGGAGCCGGCTCGACGAGCTGGAAGAATCCGAGGGCCCGTTCACCGGGACCGCCGCTGCGGTCGCCTACGCGTGTTTCGTCGAACGAGCAGCGACCGATCACCTGCTCGAGCTCGGCCATCGGGAACGGCGCCGGGTCCACAATCTCAAGTACTTCACCTGGGTCGAACAACAGGGGAAGACGTACGACGAGATCGAAGCTCAATGGCACGACCCCGACTATTGGACGGGAGTCCAGTCGCTCGCCGAACCGATCGA
>JBFIQU010000140.1:0-5970 GCA_041609395.1 Acidimicrobiia bacterium
ATCGCTTCCGGCACGAGGAGCGCGGCCCGCTTCGACGGCGTCGAGGTAGGCGTCGAGGCGGCGGACGTTGCGGAACCGGCGACCGCTGCGGTGGCCGTGCGCTCCGTTGCCGTAGGCGAGGTACTCACCCTGCGCCCAGGTGAGCAGGTTGTAGCGGCAGTGATGACCGGGACGGGCGAAGTTCGAGGTCTCGTACCGGATGTATCCGGCATCGTCCAGAACGGCGAGAGCATGGTCGTAGGCGTCGGCTTGCACGTCGGGATCGGGAGCGGCAGCGCCGGCGGCCACGCTCCGGCTCAGCGGTGTGCCCCGTTCCACGGTGAGTGCGTAGAGCGACAGGTGATCCGGCGCCAGCGCCAGGGCCCGGGCCAGGGTGGTCGACCAGGACGAACCGGTCTCGGCCGGATCACCGAAGATGAGATCGAGATTCACAGAGGCGAACCCGGCGTCACGCGCCGCCCCGACGGCGCGTTCGACATCGGCCGGGGTATGCCGCCTGCCCAGCGACGCCAGCACGGCGGGATCGAACGACTGGGCGCCGAACGAGACCCGGGTGAACCCGGCGGCGGCCAGCGGCCGGGCGAACTCTTCGCTCCAATCCTCCGGATTGGCCTCGAGCGACACCTCGGCATGTGCAGCCAGGCCGAACCGGGCATCGAGAGCATCGAGGATCACCACCAGCTGCGCCGCAGACAGCTGTGACGGTGTTCCGCCTCCGAAGTAGACGGCATCGAGAGGCGGCCACGCTTCGTCCATTTCGACTTCGGCGACGACGGCCGCGACATACCGCGACATCGTGCCGGCATCGGACCCGGTCACGATGGCGAAATCGCAGTACGGGCACGCCCGGGCACAAAACGGGATGTGTACGTAACAGCCTCGCCAGCCGGCAGCGGCGTCGTTGAGGCCGGGATCGTCGGGCCGAACCGCAGCCGCAGAACTCATTCGTCCACCCGGAGCGCGCTGATGAACGCCTCCTGGGGCACCTCCACCTGGCCCACCATCTTCATGCGCCGCTTGCCTTCCTTCTGCCGTTCCAGCAGCTTGCGCTTGCGGGTCACGTCCCCGCCGTAGCACTTCGCGAGCACATCCTTACGTTTCGCCTTGACCGTCTCCCGGGCGATGATCCGGCCGCCGATGGCCGCCTGGATCGGAACGTCGAACATCTGGCGGGGTATCAACTCCCGCAAGCGCTGCACCATCGACCGCCCATACTGATATGCCTTGTCCTTGTGGATGATCGCCGAGAAGGCGTCCACCGGAACGGCGTTGAGCAGCACATCCAGCTTGACGAGCTCAGACGGCCGGTAGGAATCCTGCTCGTAGTCGAGCGATGCATATCCCCTGGTGCGCGACTTGAGCTGATCGAAGAAGTCGAAGACGACCTCACCGAGGGGAAGCCGGTAGCTGAGTTCGACGCGTTCCGGAGACAGATACACCATCTCCCCGATCTCGCCGCGGCGCGACTGCGCCAGCTCCATGATCGTCCCCACATATTCACTGGGGGCGATGATCATCGCCTTGACGTACGGCTCCTCGACGGCGTCCAGCTTGGACGCGTCGGGAAGGTCCTGCGGACTGCGCACCTCCACGACGCTGCCGTCGGTCAGCACCGCCCGGTATGCCACCGACGGCGCGGTAGCGACGAGATCCAGGTCGTATTCGCGCTCGAGGCGCTCCCGCACGATCTCCATATGCAGCAGGCCGAGAAAGCCGCAGCGAAACCCGAAGCCGAGGGCCGCCGAGGTCTCTGGGTCGTAAACCAGGGAGGCATCGTTCAACCGCAACTTCTCCAACGCTTCCCTCAGCCGCTCGAAGTCTCCACCTTCCGTCGGGAAGAGTCCGGAGAAGACCATCGGCTTCGGCTCGGCGTAGCCGGGGAGCGGACGCGCCGCCGGGCGGTCCGACCGGGTGACCGTGTCGCCGACGCGGATCCGATCGATGTCCTTGACCCCGGTGATCAGGTACCCCACCGAGCCGCATTCGATAGATCCGAGCGGAACCGCCCGGGGGGTCAGGACCCCGACCTCGTCGGCATCTGCGGCTTCACCCGTCGCCATGAAACGAAGCGGATCTCCCTTACCGAGGCGTCCGTCGACGATCCGCACGTGGCAGACCACTCCCCGATAGGCGTCGTAGTACGAGTCGAATACCAGAGCGCGCAGTTCGTCGTCGACACCTCCCGCCGGCGCCGGGAGCCGCTGCACGATCGCTTCGAGCAGTCCGTCCACTCCCTCACCCGTCTTCGCCGAGAGCCTGATGACTTCGTCGGGACTCCCGCCGAGAACGCCTGCGAGTTCGGCTGCCGCCCGATCCGGTTCGGCGGCCGGCAGGTCGATCTTGTTGACCACAGGGATGATCTCGAGGCCGGATTCGATGGCCAGGTAGGCGTTGGCGAGCGTCTGCGCCTCGACGCCCTGGGCGGCGTCGACCAAGAGGACCGCCCCCTCACACGCCGCCAGGCTGCGCGAGACCTCATACGAGAAGTCGACATGGCCCGGAGTGTCGATGAGATTCAGCTCGTACACGGCGCCGTCGGCGGCGGTGTAGCGAAGCCGAACTGCCTGAGCCTTGATGGTGATGCCCCGCTCCCGCTCGAGATCCATGGTGTCGAGCAGCTGTTCCCGCATCTCACGAGCCGACACCGTGCCGGTGCGCTCGAGAAGGCGATCGGCCAGGGTCGACTTACCGTGGTCGATGTGCGCAATGATGCAGAAATTGCGCGTTCGCGCTGTAGTGCTCATGGAAGATCCGAGGAAGAATCGAAGACTGCGGCATTGTACCTATCGTCACCGCTTGCTAACCTTCCGTTGTTCCCACCCCTCAACCCCGGGTTAACGCATGGCTCACTCGCTGTCTCAGAAAAAACGGAATCGTCAGAACGTCGTTCAGCACGAACGCAACAAGGCGCTGAAGTCGGAGATGAAGACTCGCATCCGGCGGGCCCTCGACGCCGCCGAATCCGGCGACGCCGCCGCGGCCGAAGAGGCGCTGCGACTCGCTCAGAAGCGGATCGACAAGGCCGCCTCCAAGGGCGTCATCCACGGCAACACGGCGGCGCGGCGCAAGGCCCGCCTCGTGGCCGCCGTCCGCTCCAAGCTCTCCGCCTGACCACTCCGCCATGACCGACGTCGAACAGATCTGGCTGACCGCTGCCGCATACGAGAACCTGAAGCAGGAGCTTCACGAACTCGAGACCACCGGCCGGCGCCACATCGAAGAACGGATCGCTGAAGCGCGCTCGCACGGCGACATTCGTGAGAACGCCGACTACGACGCCGCCAAGAACGAACAGGGACTCATGGAGGCGCGTATCCGCCAGATCCGCCACATCCTCGACAACTCCGAAGTGCGCGCGGCAGAGGACTCCGACACCGTGCAGGTGGGTTCCGTGGTCGTGGTCGAGGACGGCGACGGCGCGGAACGGGAGTTCTTCGTCGCCTCCAAAGAGAACAAGGTCGACGGGATGCTCCTCGCCTCACCGCAGTCGCCGCTCGGAGAAGCCCTCCTCGGCGCAGCCGCCGGCGACACGGTGTCGTACGAAGCCCCCGCCGGCACGTTCAGCTTCACGGTCGTCAGCGTTCGACCTTTCGACGGTTGATCCTCGCACGCTGATAGCGTGCCGGCCATGGATCTCCTCGCAATGTGGCACGACCACGCCGTGCGCCACCTGCCGGCCGGCGCCGCGGTCTGGGACGCACACACCCATACCGGTGACGGCGATCCGGACGGTGTGGTCGGTACCGCGTCACGGCTGATCGAGAAACTTGACCGGGCCGGACACACCGGTGCCGTCGTCATGACCAACCAGGACCCTGCCGGCTACAGCGGAGCCAACGATCGGATCCTTCGGGAAGCGCAAGAGAGCGGTGACCGGCTCATCCCCCTCCTCCGGGTCGATCCCCGCCGCGGTTCGGAAGCGCTCGCCGAGGCGGAACGCAGCCTCGATGCCGGTCACCGGGGCATCAAGCTGCATCCCCGCGCTGAACAGTTCTCGCTCGCCGACCCGACCGTTCGCGACCTCGCCCGAATGGCGGCGCGGCGCCGCGTGCCGATCCTGGTGCATTCCGGGCGCGGCATCCCCTCATTGGGACAGGATGCCGTGGCGCTGTGTGATGCCATCGACGGCTTGCGCCTCATTCTCGCCCACGCCGCGATCAGCGACCTGTCGTGGCTCGGGCCTCGCCTCGGCGATCACCCCGGGCTCTACATCGACACCGCGTGGTGGGACATCACAGATCTCCTGGCCCTCTTTGCGTGGGTACCGCCGGACCGAATCGTGTATGCCTCCGATACGCCGTACGGCCATCCGCAACTCTCGTTCGTGCTGGCGATGCGGGTGGCGGCCTCGGCACGGTATGCGCCGGATCAGTGCGCAGCAGTATTCGGCGCCAACATGCTGTCGCTTCTCGATGGGGAGGATCCCCCGGATCTCGGTCCGGCTCCCGGCGACGATTTCGTGAACAGTGATCCAGGCCTGCTGCGCGTCCATGCCTCACTGCACGGCGCCATCGTGAACGCGTTCGCCCGGCGCGACACGACCGAGCCGGTGTCGCTGGCGCGACTCGCGTGCACCGTCCCCGACGACGCCCACCACGCCGGCGTGTTCCGGGCGATCGCCGCAACGCTCGACCGGATCGACTACGACGGCCCCCGCAGTGCCGTCGTCCGGCCGCTGATCGTTGCAGCAGCCGCTGCGCTCACACCCGACGTCGGAGTGCCGGAATTCCCGCTTGCGTCAGGATGAGCAGGAACGAGCCGCCTCTCCCCGACACCAGCAACCAGCCGTCCGCCGCTATCCCACCGTCGCTCGTCCCCCGAGCCACCGGCACAGCGCAACCGTGAGACGCTCCAACGTCACCCGATGTGTCGGCTCCGGCTCGGTCTTCATCGTCAGGTCGGCGCGGGCCACTGCTTGCAGGGCACGCCGCAGCTCGGTGTCCGAAGCTCGCGTCCGCTGCCGCCAGGCTTTCTGAACCGGGTAGGCATCCGGCTTACCGCCAACCCAGGAGGCATAGGTCTCGATGTCCGGTGCGGCGGCCGCCAGGGACCGCCTCCGGAGTTCGTTCTCGAGGAACGACAGCAGGACCAGAGGATGGTTGTGCGTGAGGAAATCCGCCAGACGCCGCAACGCGGCTCCAACGTCGCCGGCGGCGATGGCATCGGTGTAGTGCCACATCGGCTCGTCGGGTCGATTCTGGAACCGAGCCAGGATCTCGGCCTCGGTCACTTCGGTGACGCCGGCGCCGGCCAGTTGCTCGAGGGCTTGCCCCAGCGCGGCTACATCCGATCCGAACCGCTGCACCAGCGCCGCGGCTGCGTCGCCGTGGATCTTGACGCCACGACTGCGGGCCGCTTCGTTCAACCAGCCCGCCGCATCGCGCTCACGCATCTTCTTGACCGTCATCTTCTCTGCCCGATCCTTCAGCGCCCCCGCCAGCGGCGCCGGGATCGACCCTGCTGCCACGAAGACGGCGACGACCGCGGTCGGATCGGCAGCGGCTACCAGGTCGGCCGCGATGACGGCCTCTGCCTTGAGCAGCGACTGGGCGTCGACGACGAGGACGCCGGTGCGATCACCGAAGAGCGAGCCGCTCTGGAAAGCAGGGATCATCGGCTCGACCTCGCCCCGGACGTTCGAGACGTCGTCGGATGCAACCGAGGCGCCCCGGCCCGGCACGTCGATGCGAACCACGTCGTCGATCGACGCCTCGGAAAAGATCCGGTGGGCTCGGTCGAGCATTTCCTGGCGCTCGCCCGGACCGGCGTCACGGGGACCGACGATCGACCACAGCGATGATGACGTCACCCGGCCACGGTACTAGCCCGGATCGGGTCTGCTACCGGCTCCCGGGCGAGACGGGTTGCGTCGATGCCATCCGCGGCGATCCGAGCCGATTCCCTGGTACAGGGTGTACCGGGTACCCGCGGCGCGGATCGGCCCCGGCCCGTTCGACAGCGGCACCGCTA
>JBFIQU010000141.1:0-5930 GCA_041609395.1 Acidimicrobiia bacterium
GCGGCGAGAAGGGCATCAACGGCAGGGTCGAGGGCGAGGACGGTGACCACGATGTGATCGATCCCCCAGCCGTCGCGCGAGCCCCCTTCGACCGGAACCACGACGCGCTCGATGCGGTCGAGGTCGTCTCCCAGACCGATGGCCCCGGTCCATCCCCAGGCCGGAGAACCATTACTCAGCCGGACTTCCGCCGTCCACGGATCCGGGAAGCCCAGTGCCTCGAGCGGTATCGGAAGGCGAAGGCTGGTCAGATGCATACCCGGTCCCGGCGAATTGCTAAGGCCCAAGGAACCCGACCGGCAGCTTCCCCGCACTTCCCCAAACGAGGCGTCTGACCGGCTGAGCACCTTGGGCCTTGCACGGCGACCATACGGACTCCCCCATGGAGCGTCAAGCACCCTGTTTCCGCAGCATTTTCGCGTTTCTGGGTACGTAAATAGGTATATATAAAGCTATTTCGTCGTATTTTGATGATGAAATCGCGCCTTATCAACATATCCACACCAATCCACAGGGGGTTGTGCACAACCCTTGTAGACAAGTTTCCCAACGCTATTTTTCGCGCCTGAATCCGCCGAGACGAAGCAGTGTCGGGAACGTCACGTCGACGGCCTCATGCACACCGCCGAGGATCAGATCGACGGCGTCGGCGTCAACGCCCGCGACCGGGAGGCGAGCCCTCAGCACGATGTCGCCCGCGCGGTCGACGGCGAACCAGGCGGGATAGGCGGCGTGGTTGCGGGCCAGGCAGTAGTGGTACGTGGCCTCACGCCGGGTCCTCGGACTGGGCAGGACGAACGCTTCTACGGCCACCGTCCGATCCCCGACCTCGAACCAGACCGTCGTGTAGTCGCGGGCACGCTGCTTGATGCGGACACCCCAGCGCCCCTCGTACTCGCCGGCCCAGACGACGTCGGAGCCGGGGTCGGCGGCGAGCGCGGCGGTGACTCGCTGGACCTCGGCCAGCACGGCCCCCCGGCTCACCGTCCGGAAATGCCGTCGTACAGCTCGAGCAGTCGATCGGCGGTCGCCTGCCACGAGAATTGCTGGGAGAAGTCGAGCGCACCGGCTCCGAGGCGCGCCGCCAGCCCGGGATCGGCGAGGATTCGTGCAATGGCCGCGGCATACCGCCCCGGCTCCCAACCGTCGATGAGGAATCCGGAAGCACCGTCGTCGACGGTGTAGGCGAGACCGCCGACATTGGCCGCCACCACCGGGATTGCACACGACTGTGCTTCGGCGGCAACGAGACCGAACGACTCACTGCGTGAGGGGACGATCACCACGTCGGCGGCCCGGTAGTAGTCGACCAGCTGCTCGTGAGGCTGCGGCGGGACCCAGGTGATCGCATCGGAGACGCCCATGTCGTCTGCCATCGCTCGGAGCCGGATGACCTCGGCCTGCCCGGCCGGGCCGCTGGCCCCCCCGACGACCAGCAAGCGGGCTGCCGGGACCGAACTGCGCAGGTGCCCGAGAGCCGCCACCGCCACGTCGAGACCTTTGAGCGGCTGGATTCTCCCGGCGAACACCACCAGCGGCCCTTCCTCGATCTCGAGCCGGCGCCGCGCCGACCGCCGATCCCCCGGACAGAACACGGCGTGGTCGATGCCGGGGGGCGACGTGCACAGCCGCTCGGGATCGGCGTCGTAGTGCTCGAGGAGGTCGGCGGCCTCGGCTTCGGTGGAGGCGACAACGCAGTCCGACAGGGCGATGACATCTCGCTCGGTGGCGATCCGGAACAGGGCCGTGGGGGCGTCGTCGGCCCGGCGAGTCAGATCCTTCACCCGCCCCAGTGTGTGAAACGAATTGGCGAGCGGAATGGACAGCGCGTCCTTGACCAGGACTCCGGCCCAACCCGAAAGCCAGTAGTGGCTGTGGACCACGTCGAACTTCGCCCCCTCCGTGTATCCCCACTTGATGACGCCGTCGGCGAACTCGGCCACATACTCGGGAAGGTCCGACACGGGCAAGCGCCGCGACGGACCGGCATCGACGTGAACCACCCGGTACCCGGGCTCCGGCTCGACGACCTCGGGAAGGTCATCGTCGTTTCGCCGCGTGAACACGTCGACGCCGACCCCCCGCCGCGCCATGGTGGCGGCCAGTTCCTTGATGTAGACGTTCATGCCGCCGGCATCGCCGACTCCGGGCTGCTCGAGCGGGGAGGTGTGCAAGCTGATATACGCAACTCGATCGATCACGTGGTCGCCTCGATCCGATACAGGGGCCGCGGTGACGCCCCGAGCCGGTACTTGTACTGCTCGTCCCCCTTGAGGAAGTCGAACCGGGGCCGGCCGCGGTCGATGGCAGACTCGATGAGGGCCCACAGCAGCACGATTCCCGGGCTCGCCTCGCCGAGCGTCGTGTCGTAGGCCGAGTTGTAGAGGTAATACCCATCGTCGTCCTCGAATCCGAAGCCACCGGCGACGGCGCGGCCCTCGGCTCCGAAGAGGAGGTCGAGCCGTACGTCCGGCAGGTCGAGCAGCCGGAGAAACCACGCCTCGATATCAGGAGTGAAGAAGTCGCCCTTCTCGCCGAGTGCCATCCGGTGCAAGCGGACGAACTCCGACAGCCCCTCCGGCGACGTCGTTTCCTCGAGCCGGGCACCCCCCATGGTGAGCTCGAACCGGCGCCGCTTGCGCCGTAACTCGTGACGGTGTTTCTTGTCCAATCCGTCGAGGTAGGTGTCGAACGAGGCGGGTAGTTCGAGGACAGCCGCGATCGTGTGCTGCTCCGGCTCGGCGGAACACCCCACCGAACGAAGTCCCTTGACGATCGGATCGGCAGCTTCCCAGGGCAACGAGTCGAAGTGGAGGCCCTGGCCGGGGGGCAGCGACCCGACGAACGCAGCAACAACGTCGGCTACACCCCGTCCGAGCGGGGAGTGATAGTCGGTCAAGTCCGACTCTCCGAGAAATTCGATCACCGCGCCCCGTCGATACAGCGACAGCATGGCGTCGGTGTCCTCGACGAGCAGGAGTTCGTCGCCCGGTGCCCGTCGCACATCCCACCAGGCCTCGAGGAATTGACGGCGGGCGAAGGCACCGATGGCGGACGCCACCGGATCCCGGCTGAATCCGGGCGTCGTCCAATCGGTGTGAACTTCGGTCATTCGGGATCCCGCACGAGCTTTCCGACGGGCCGTCCACCACCCAGCACAGCGGGCTGCCCGACACGTGATGTCGAAAACGAATTGGTGGGACCAATCATTCCCAAATCGGTGAGTGCCGCAACAACGCCCGCGGCGGCGGCCACCCCGGAACCGTCGTCGGCCTTGGCGGCGACGCCCAACCGGTCCCGAATGGCGACACCGATGCAACCCTCGGCGCCCCCTTTGGCGGCGGCGTCGACGGCGTTGGCGATCGCCACCTCGGGCCGCCCGGTACCGGCGACCAACGGCGCATAGCGGTGCATCGCCGTCCACACGCTCCGGAACCGCGCCTCGCTCGCCAGACGGGCAAACGCCCGCGCCAAACCCTCAACCGAGGTGCGGAAGGTGGGTACGCCGCACCCGTCGACGCCGACCGGACCCGGGTCCTCGGCGGTCAGCTCTTCGATCAGCTCCTGGTTGGCGCGCTGCAGCGGATGATCGGGATCGGTGTAGGAGTCGAGCGGCCATCTGCTCGCAGCGCAGGCCCGCAGCATCGCGGCATGCTTCCCGGAACAGTTGTGCAGAATTCGTCGTGGTCCCGGACGACCTCGCGCAACGGAGAGATCGCGCGCGGCGGCACCAATCGGGTGATCCGCCGGACACGCCAGCATCGATTCGTCGAGGCCGGCTTCGGCCAGCATCGCACGCACGTAGGCGACATGGACCGGCTCTGCAGAATGGCTGGCGGCGGCTACGGCCAGCTGTTCGGGGACGAGATCGGCCCCGTTTGCCTGGGAGACGTAAGCCTGAAACGGCTTGGCGGCCGACCGCATGTAGAAGCGCCGCTCGATGTCTCCCCAACGGTGAACGACATCTCCGTCGGGAGAAACCGCGACCGTCTCGACCGGCGATGTCGACTCGATCAGTCCGGACCGAACGGTATGGAACCTGGTCCGGTCAGCCGTGGCGAATCAGCTCACCGGCGTCGGCAAGCCCCTCCCGATAGCGGCGGGTCAACTCGGCCTGGATGCGCTCGAACACCTCGTAGACGTCGCGCCGCTGCTCCGACACCTTGGTCTCGACCTCGGTCAGCTCCCGCTGGATGCTCTCGAGTTCGTCGTTGTCGAGGCTGGGCAGCCGCACCAGGAAATCGGCCTCGAGAACACGGTCGACCGCCCTTCGTCCCGACGCCGGAACCTCGGGCGCCGACACCGGCAGCGCCCGACCCGAGGCGGTTCGAACCGGCTCACTTCCGGCGAGAATGTCGGGCAACGCTTCGAGAAGAGTCCGTTCCTCTTCGCCGGCCCGCCGCCGCAGCTCGAACGACAGCAGGTCCATCTTGCCGTGGAGCATCCGGCGGTAGTACGACAGTTCGGTGTCGACGTCGTCGCACAGGCGGCGCTTGGTCCGGAGCTCGTCGAGCGGCATGGCTTCGACGTCGGCGAGGAAGTCGTCGTCGAGGATCTGGTCGATGCGACGGCGATGCTGCTCCACGATGCTCCTTATCTACATGCCTGGACGAGCGTTGGGTAGGGGTTGACCGGTGACCCGCCCCCGGGATGGATCTGGAAGTGTAGATGCGGCGAACCGCCCCTCGCATTCCCCGAGTCGCCGTTGTATCCGACGACCGTTCCCTGGCTCACCCTCGTGCCGGACGAAATACCGCTGGCATACCCGTCGAGATGGGCGTAGTAGTAGCGGGTCCCGTTGTCGGCCGTGAGATGGACCGACAGCCCACCGAGCCGGTTGTTCGTCAGTCGAATCGTCCCCGACACGACGGCAACCATCGGTGTACCCCGCGAGACGAAGATGTCGGTCCCCTTGTGGGTGCGGCCTCCCGAACGGGGGAAGCCCCAGTCGTTGATGAACGACGGGCGAACATTGAAGGGACAGCGGAAGCCGGCAACGGCCGCAGCCGGGGCACCGGCGGCGGCGCCACGCTGCCGGGCGAGTTCGGCCAGGCGCCTCCGCAGGTCCTCCAGCTCCTTCGCCTTCCTCGCGGCCTCGTACTCATGAATGGCGGCGTGGAGTTCGTCGTCGGCGTCCGCCAGGATCTCAGCCTTCCGGGCCTGCAACGCATCGAGACCGGCCACGAGCACGTCGGCCTGCTCGCGAAGCGCGACGACCTCCTCCTGGTCGGATCGAAGCTCCTCCCGCAGGCGCTCCATCTCACGTTTCGTCGTGAGCAGACGATCGAGCATCACCACGTCGCGCTTGGCTGCGTATTCGAGGATCTGCTGGGTGGTGACGACCTCCTGAAAACTCCCCGCCTCGAAGAAGACGTCGAGGAGATCTGTTCCACCGGCCATGTAGGCGGAAATGGCCCGTTGCTTGGCATCGAGCCGGAGGTTGCGCAGGTCGCCCTCGTAGGTGGCGACTCGATCGGTGAGCTGGCTGACGCGATACGTGAGGTCCTCGACGTTGCCGGTGACGAGCTGATACTCGGCGACCGCAGCTTCGAGATCTTCGGCCACTGCCTCGTATTCGGCTCGCGCCGCGGCGACCACGGCGCGCGCGTCGTCCACATCCTCTTTGGCGCCGTCCACCCGCCCTTGCGTCTGAGCAACAGCATGTGTGGGAGCGACGATGAGGGACGTGACGAGAACGAGCAGCAGTGGAACGCGCCGAACGCGCAACTGACCCATACCGCCCGCAAGGCTAGCGAGATGGTCGCGAATTCAGAAGCTGCGACCCACCCTCAGCCGAGAACGGAAAGGGCCAGCCAGAACATGCCTGCGGCGAACAGCCCCCCGTCGAGCAGCTCGAGGATCCCCGGGGGGTCCTCGGCGAGCAGAATTCGTCCGGTTCGCAGAATCGATCCGAGCGCGCGTCCGGCCAC
>JBFIQU010000142.1:0-5860 GCA_041609395.1 Acidimicrobiia bacterium
CGATCTATGTGCCGGCCGACGACATCACGGATCCGGCTCCGCACACGACCTTCGCCCACCTCGACGCCACCACGGTGCTGTCGCGGCGCATCGTTGAGTTGGGGATCTATCCGGCGGTCGATCCGCTCGACTCGACGAGCCGTATCCTCGATCCCCGGATCATCGGTGACGATCACTACAACACGGCCCGGGCCGTGCAGCAGGTGCTGCAGCGGTACAAGGATCTCCAGGACATCATCGCCATCCTCGGCATCGACGAGCTCTCCGAGGAGGACAAGCTCATCGTTGCCCGGGCCCGTCGCATCGAGAAGTTCCTGTCGCAACCGTTCTACGTTGCCGAGCAGTTCACGGGCATTCCCGGCGCAACCGTGCCCCTCGAGGAGTCGATCCGGGGCTTCAAGATGATCATCGACGGTGAAGTCGACCACCTGCCGGAGCAGGCCTTCTACATGGTCGGCGGGATCGACGAGGTCTTCGCCAAGGCCAAGGAGCTGGAGGCCGCCTGATGGCGAAGACGTTCCGCGTCGACGTGGTGTCCCCGGAGTCGATCGTATGGTCCGGCGACGCCGAGTTCTTGCTGTCGCGAACGACCGAGGGCGAGATCGGGATCTTCGCCGACCACGAGCCGACGATGGGGGCGCTGGCGACCGGGACCTGCGAGATCGTCGAGGCCGGCGGCAAGCGCATCGACATCGCTGTCCACGGAGGGTTCCTGCAGATATTCCAGAACCAGGTGACCCTGCTGTCGGACCGCGCCGAGATCGCCGAGGGCGACAAGGAAGCACTCCTGGCGCGCGCCGCCGAACTCCGCGCCGAAGAAGAAGGCGAGGATTGACGACCGGAGGTCGTCAATCCGCTGATAGCTATCAGCTAGTAGCTCCGGCGTTCGGCGTTCGGCATTCGGGTGTTCGCCGACTGCTGACTGCCGACCGCCTAATCGTGGAACTCGGCCAGCCGATCCGCCTCCACCTTGACTCTTCTCATGACGGACGCCGACAGCTTCTCGAACGGCGTGACGGTCACGTGGCCGTTCTCGTACCGCCAGCTGCCCGCCACCTGCCCATCGACCAGGAACGTAGGAACCGACTGCGGAATCCTGGTATGGAACACCTTGGAGCGGTGCTTCTCGGGGAGGACTGCGGTGCGGCGAGCGTGCACGAGCAGGATGGCGTCCCAGGTCCCGATGAAGATCACCGGGCGTACCGGGGTGGCCGGATCGGGGAGCGGGCCGCGGGGGATGTCGTGCAGGTCGGTGCCGTCGTCGGCGCGGAAGCGGCGTAGTCGCAATCGATGGACCACCGGTTGCAGGAGCTGCATCGGCAACTGAGTGAAGGTGGCGATGTCGGAAGCCGCCGCCGGGCCGAAACCGGCGAGGTAGCGCTCGACCAGGAGCGCCCGGCCTTCGTCCGGAGCGGCGTCGTCGGGGCCAACCCAGTCCTCGGCGAGGGCGTAGAGGTTGGCCCGGCGTCGCTCCCAGGTTCCCGAGGGCGGGACGCGTACCAGGTCGAGCCAGAGTCCTACCCCGTTCCAGGTCGCAGTATCGAGATCGGCTTTGAGCTCCCGTGCTCGTCGCGGTCCGTCGGCCAGCGCCCGGCGAACTCTGTCCGCAGCCCGTCGCATGTCGGCTTCGGTTTGTCCATGGCGAACGACCCGTAGCCACCACTCCCGCCGGGGTTCCCGGATAGCCGAGGCCACGGGCCAGTAGTCCGTTCGCGTCACCATGTGAATCGTGGAGCGCATCATCGTGCCCTGGATGACCGACCGCCGCTGCAGCGCTCTGGTCAGCTGGTCCCGCTCGAACCCGGCCATTCGTGCCCGTAGTCCGACGTACGCGGACGGCGCGTACTGGGTCTGCAGCGATCCGACGCGCTCGATCGTTCTCGCAACCGACGACGGGAACGGGTTCAACAAACCCTGACGCCTGAGCAGCGCAAGCCTCAATTCGAGCTCAGTCAAGGTGCGCACCGCCATGATTCAGGAGCCTAAGCCGCCCCGGGGCCGGCAGCTTTGAGCTGGAGACTGATGGCTGCGGCGGCGGAGCCACCGTGTCTGAGGTCCCCTCGGCGCCTCACGGGCGGCGGATGCGGGTGGGGGGAGGACCCGATCGGCGCCGAGGGGTACGGGATCTGTTCAGACCAACGTCGACGTGGGCGTCGGCGGTTTCTTGCCCAGCAGCCGGTGTCGCTTGATGGCCTGGGCGATGTCGTTGGCCGTCACGATGCCCACGAGCTGGCCTGCATTCACGACGACGGCTCTCCAGGTACGTCCGGCAGTGCCGAGCGACGAGGCGTAGACGTCCTCGGCCGGCTGCGAGGGCGCCACGATCAGATCGTCTTCGATCGGGGTCGCAACCGCCCGGATGCGGGTTGTGGAGCGTGCAGGCGCCGGGGCCTTGTGCAGATCGTCGATCGAGACGACGCCCGACGGCACCCCGTCGAATCCCTGAAGCACGAACAGCGAGGCCCGGGTGGGCACGACGAAGGTATCGATGAAGTCGGAGACGGTGATCCAATCCGGCGCCACCACGGGGCGCGGACCCATGACATCGCCGACCGTGAGCCCGTCGAGCGAGTGCTTGGCGATGGTCCAGCTGGCCTCCTGGCCGGCAGCGCCTACCAGGAACCAGCCGATCAGCGCCGTCCAGATGCCTCCGAACGATCCGAACGCGAAGACCTCGAAGAAGCCGAAGGCGATCAGGCCGTACCCGAGCGCTTTGCCGGCACGCGACGCCGTGACGGTGGCACGGATCCGGTCACCGTGGCGGGCCCACAGGAAGGCGTGGAGCAGGCGACCTCCGTCGAGCGGTGCCCCGGGAAGCATGTTGAACACGGCCAGAACAGCGTTGATGATCGCGAGCCACCACAACAGCGCCACCATCAGGTCGGAGGCTCCGAGCAGCGCGGTGCCGATGGCGGCCCCGGCCCCGAGCACGGCGAGGCCGACACTCGTTGCCGGTCCGACGCCGGCGATCCGGGCTTCTGCCGCGGGATCGGGAGCTTCGCCGTCCAGGCGGGCCACGCCCCCGAAGAGCCACAATGTGATGCCGTCTACTTTGACGCCGTTGCGCCGGGCGACGATGGCGTGCGCCATCTCATGGGCCAGGATGCTGCCGAGAAGCGCAAACGCTCCCAGGAGACCGGCCACGAAATAGGCGCCCGACGGGAAGCCGGAAGCCTGGGCGGGCAGGATCGTGGTGGCGAGCGTGATCGTGAGCAGGGCGGCGATGATCAAGATGGTCCAGTTGAGCCGCACCTCTATGCCGGCAATACGGCCCAATTTCAGGTCGTTGCGGCCGTTCATCGTGGTGGTCACTCCTTCAAGGTTCGGTGGTTCTCTGTACAAATATGATATGTACGCACTCAGGTTATGGAACACCTAAGAGCCACGTGATGTTCCGCGGCAGCCGGCCGTCCCCCCGGCTACGCTCCCCGGGCATGCCGTGGCTGCGCCGACTCGGAGGAATCGTCGTCCTGGGCCTCGTCGTGGCGGGCTGCGGGGGAAACGGGGAGGACGAGGCGGGAGTCGTCTCGATGACCGCCGTCGACGACGAGTTCGCCATCGAGATCGTGCAGATCCCGGTCGGCGGCACGGTGCGGTGGAACATGGCCGGGAACAATCCCCACAACGTCTTCGCGCTCGACCTGTCCTGGTCGTCGCCGCAGGTGATGCAGAAGGGGGATTCGTTCGAGCGGGTATTCACCGAGCCCGGCATCTATTCCTACTTCTGTACGTTCCACGGCACGACTGCCGGCGACGGAATGGCCGGCCACGTCGTGGTCGGTGACGTCCCGCCGGAAGACCTCGCTGCGCTCGGGAAGGTCGCGCTGCCCGCCGTCGCCGACCCGAGCGGGGTGATCCGGCAGGTCCCCGGGGAGTTCGCCACCATCCAGGCAGCCGTCGATGCCTCCGGCCCCGGTGATCTGATCCTGGTCGGCGAAGGCGTCTACAGCGAGCGGGTCCTGGTCGACACGCCGTCCCTCGTCATACGGGGCGTTGACCGCAATCGGGTGATCCTCGACGGCAACCATGAGCTGGTCCACGGGTTCCAGGTGGTTGCCGACGGGGTGGCCATCGAGAACATGACGGCGCGCAACTACCTGGTCAACGGCTTCTACTGGACCGGCGTGACCGGGTACCGAGCGTCGTATCTGACTGCCTACAACAACGGCGATTACGGGATCTACGCGTTCGACGCCGTCGACGGTCTCATCGAGGACTCCTATGCGTCGGGCAACGTCGATTCCGGCTTCTACATCGGACAGTGTTATCCGTGCTCGGCGGTCGTGAGAAACGTGATCGCCGAGGACAACGCGCTCGGTTTCTCGGGCACCAACGCCGGAGGGGACCTGTACCTGATCGAGTCGGTGTGGAGGAACAACATGGGAGGCATCGTTCCCAACTCGCTCGACTCCGAGCTCGATCCGCCGCATCGGGAGACCACGATCGTCGGCAATCTCGTGATCGACAACAGCAATCGCAACGCGCCGACCAAGGGTTTCGCCCGGCTCGCCTACGGCAACGGCATCGTGCTCGGCGGTGGCGTCGGTGATGTCGTCGAGCGAAATCTGGTCCTCAACCACGCCCGCTTCGGGATCGTGGCCGCGCCGCTGCCCGACAAGAACTTCTGGTGGTCGCAAGACTCCGTCGTGCGCGACAACGTGGTCGGCGGCTCCGGTCTCGGCGATCTGGCGCTGGTCGGACCATGGGGGCCCGGCAACTGTTTCGAAGGCAACACGGCGGGAACTACCAAGCCGCTGTTGCTTCAGGTGTTTCACCGCTGTTCCGGGCTGCGGCTACCGCTGCAAGCAGACCTGGGCCTCACCGCCCTCCTGCTCGGAGCCCAGGCCGACTCTGCATCGGAGTGGCCACCCGGCTCGGACCACCGGACGTACCCCGCCCCGGCCGATCAACCAACGATGCCGCTCGGCGCCGATGCGCCGGTGCGGCCTGCCGTCGACGTATTTGAAAAGCCCGATCTCGAAGCCATCGGCGTTCCGCCAGTGCCGGCCGGATTCGAGCTGAGAACGAGAGAGGTGACGATGTCAGGAGTACCCGTCAGCGAACCGACCGCATGGACGCTGTTGTTCTCGATGTACGCCTATTTCCTGCCGTTCGCGTTGTTCGCAACGTGGGTCGCAGTAGCGGCCTGGGATCTCGTGCGCCGTGAGGACGTCACGCCGCGGCGGACGGTCGGGTGGCTGGCCGTCATCCTGCTCGTTCCCTTCCTCGGCGCGGTTCTCTACTACCTCTTCGGTAGATCTGAGATTCCGCGGTGGTTGCGGGGAGCGCTGGTGGGTGGCGGGTTCGGCGCTTACTTGATCATCGTTGCGGTGGCGGCCGTACTCGGCGGCGTCGTCTAGTCGTCGCGAGTGAACTCCATCGAGATCTCGATGAGGTCGGGGTTGGACGGCAACCGCTGCTGCATGCCCGTAGCGCGAAAACCATACTTCAGGTAGAGCTCGGCGGCGCCGTCGTTCCCGTCCACGACCCAGAGTGTCACTCGTTGCGCGCCCGACCCCCAGGCCCACTGGACGACCGCGTCCAGCAAATGGCGCCCGATTCCCCGGCCCCGGTACTCCGGTGCGACCCACATCGAGATGATGTGCCGTTCGTTCTCATGACCCTCCGGGGTGTAAGCGCCGGCGACTCCGACTTCAGCATCGGCGTCCGCGGCAACGAACATCGCGTCGCGGTTGCCGTCCGAAGCGCGACCGGCCCACAGGCGCCATGCCTCGTGCGGTCGACCTGCTTCCCGTTCGTAGCTGGAGCCGAACGCGTCGGGTGAATCCTGCAACGCCCGCAGGCGTACGTCGCGCAGCATCTTCCAGTCGCTCGGCGCGATCCTCTTGATCTCGATCAC
>JBFIQU010000143.1:0-5855 GCA_041609395.1 Acidimicrobiia bacterium
CCGCGCATCGCCTGGGAAGCTCATCTCGGTGGGTTCGCCGGTGGCCTCGTGATCGGCTGGGCGTGGAGCACGTACGCCTACGGCCGTCCCAACGCGCGGGCGATCCGCATCGCCGTCGCTGCGGCCGTCGGGGTCGCCGCATTCGCCATCGTCGTGCTGTGAGCGGCTTTACACTCCCCCTCTTGACTCACTCCGACACCAAACCTCGAGAAGCCTGCGGCGTCTTCGGCGTCTACACCCCGGGTGACGACGCCGCTCGCCTCACCTACTTCGGCCTCTATGCCCTGCAGCACCGCGGTCAGGAGAGCGCCGGGATCGCGGTGTCCGACGGCGAGACCGTCACCGTCTACAAGGAACTCGGCCTGGTCGCCCAGGTATTCAACGAGAAGGTCCTGGCCGGACTGAGCGGGCACCTTGCGGTCGGCCACACCAGGTACTCGACGACGGGGTCGTCGATCTGGGAGAACGCCCAGCCCGCGTATCGCCAGGTCGATCACACCGGCATCGCCCTCGCCCACAACGGCAACCTGACCAACACCGAGGAACTGGCGCAACGTCTCGGAGACACGGGAGCGTCGACGGACTCCGAGCTGATGATCCAGGCCATCGCCGCCGCAACACCGACCGGACGATCCGACGCCCGTGAGCTGGAGGTTGCGCTGCTCGAGGTCCTGCCCGCGCTCGAGGGTGCGTTCTCTCTCGTCGTCATGGATCAGGGCCGGCTCGTCGGTGTGCGCGATCCGCACGGGTTCCGGCCGCTCTGTCTCGGTCGGATGGGAAGCGGTTGGGTCCTGGCGTCGGAAACGGCTGCGCTCGACACCGTCGGAGCCGAGTTCGTTCGTGAGATAGAACCCGGCGAGATGATCGTGATCGACGCCGCCGGCATCCGATCGCGGCGGCCATTCGGGCCGACCGAGCCCAAGCTGTGTGTCTTCGAATTCGTGTACTTCGCCCGGCCCGACAGTTTGCTCTACGGTCAGAACGTTCACGCAGCACGCCGCCGCATGGGTGAGTTGCTGGCGGCACAGTCGCCGGCGGCAGCCGACGTCGTGGTGCCGGTTCCCGAGTCGGGGATCCCGGCGGCGCAAGGCTTCGCCGCAGCTTCGGGCCTGCCCTACCGGGACGGCCTCGTGAAGAACCGCTACATCGGTCGAACCTTCATCGACCCGGCGCCGTCGATGCGGGAGCGCGGGATCCGGATGAAGCTCAACCCGATGCCCGCCGAGCTCGAGGGCAGGCGAGTGGTCCTCGTCGACGACAGCATCGTCCGCGGCACGACGACCCGACGACTCGTCGGCATGGTCCGCGACGCCGGAGCGTCCGAAGTCCACCTCCGCATCTCGTCGCCGCCGTACCGCTGGCCCTGCTTCTACGGCATGGACACCGGGGACCCGGAGACGTTGCTGGCGGCAGGCGCCGACGTGCCGGAAATCGCCCAATTCCTCGACGTCGATTCGCTTGCCTACCTCTCGCTCGACGCACTCCTCGACGCCACCGGAGTCGCCGGCGCCGGGTTCTGCACCGCCTGCCTCTCCGGCGTTTACCCGACCGACGTGCCGGCCTTCGGCGACAAGCATCTGCTGGAACGACGCTGATGGCCACGTACCGGGAGGCAGGAGTCGACCTCCCTGCCGCCGACCGGCTGGTCGATTCGATCGCAACCGGAGTGACGGCCACGTGGAGCCGGGACGTTGTCGGCAGCTTCGGCGGCTTCGCTGCCGGAATCCGGGTACCGGCGGGCTACCGCGACCCGGTGATGATGCTGTCCACCGACGGCGTCGGCACCAAGGCGGAGGTCGCCAGAACGGCCGAACGTTGGGATGGTCTGGGCGCCGACCTCGTCGCCATGTGTGCCGACGACCTGGCGGCCGCCGGGGCCCGACCCGTCGCCCTGGTCGACTACCTGGCCGTCGGACGGATCGATCCCGAGAGGGATCGGCGCATCATCGCGTCCGTGGCCGCAGCCTGTGAGGAGGCCGGGATCGCCCTGCTGGGTGGCGAGACTGCCGAGCATCCCGGAGTGATGGATCCCGACCGGTTTGATCTCGCCGGCACGGCCCTCGGCGTGGTGGAGGCGGACGGAGCCATCGACGGTACGGACGTCCGTCCCGGTGATGCCATCGTGGCGCTGGCCAGCCCCAATCTTCGCTCCAACGGTTTCTCCTTGTTGCGGGCGGCGGTTCTTTCCGACCTGTCGCTGGAGTCCCCATTTCCCGACACCGACCGCACCGTCGCCGAGGTGCTGCTCGAACCGTCCATCGTGTACTCGCCGCTCGTCACCCGCCTGGTCGAGACGTTCGCCGTCCACGGGCTGGCCCATGTCACGGGCGGCGGCATCCCCGGCAACCTGATCCGCATCCTGCCCGAGGGAACTCGAGCGCTCGTCGATCGTTCGTCGTGGACTCCGCCCCATGTGTTCGCGGTCGTCCAGCAGGTGGGTGGAATCGAGGTCGATGAGATGTTCGCCGTGTTCAACATGGGCATCGGTTTCACCGTCGTCGTTGCTCCCGATGAGGCGGACGGCGTGGTCGCGACCGCCACCGCCGCCGGTCATGGTGCCTGGATCTGCGGCGAGATCGAGGCCGGCGGCCGCGCCGTGATTCTCACCTGAGCCTGGAACGATGCCGCCCCCCGCGGCGTCTAATCCCCATGCAACGTATCTTCACCGCGCTCCTGCTCACCGCACTCGTCGCCGCGTCGTGCGGCCAGAACGGGGGCCCCGGAGCAACATCGACATCAACGACGACGTCCACCCCGGCCGACGACCTCGAAGGTGCCCTCGTCGCCTGGTGTAGCGAACAAACCGTCTTCGGATGCACCTACTCGCTGTGGGGTGCAGCCGGCGACCCTGCCGTCGAGTGGTGCCTCATCGACACCGCATACTGCGACACCTCGCCGCCGGTGACGACGATTCCAGACCCCACCACGACCGTGCCGGAGCCGACGCCGCCCGACCCGGACCGGATCTCGGCGAACCATCACCGGATCCTCGACATCGTCGCCGCGGCCCACCCCGGGCAACCAATCGAACTGGCCATCGTCCTCGACAGCCCAACGACCGTGGAAAACGCCGAGTCGCTTGCCGCCGACCTCGGATATGTGGCCCGGACGGCGTGGCGGACCGATTACGTGTGCATCGACATGTCGGGTCTCGACGGCTGGCCCGGCGGATTCGAATCCCAGCGCGAGGCCCCCTTCGATGGCCCCGCGATGGTTGCGGAGCGTCGCGAGGAAGCCACCCGTACGACGATCACCGGCTGGAACATCTTCCTGGCCGGACTCGCACGCCTCGAGCGAACCGGAAAGGAACTGCGTGAGCCGGGAGTGATGGTGGCGGCGTTCAGTGCCGCGATGCTGCCGGGTGATGTTGCAACGGTTGCCGGTTCGACGGGTGTCGCCGCCGTGCGCGTGCTGTATCCCGAAGCCTTCGACCTGCCCGACGTACCGATTCCGGACTGCAGCTGAGGAGCGGCCGGACCCGGCTACCGGCGGCGGAATACCGCCAGCAAGATCACAGCACCGATCGTCGAGCCTATGACGCCGGTCGTTCGCAGGTCGAAGATCGACCCCGTTCCGATCAAGTTGGCCAGGAAACCGCCGACCAGCGACCCGCCGAGCCCCAGCAGCATTGTCGCACCAAGGCCCATGGTGTCGGGGCCCGGAAGCAGGAATCGCGCCAGTCCCCCGGCAATCAACCCGACGATCAACCACACGATCAGACCCACGGCAACCTCCTGTTGCTTCGACGACGAGGAGCGATCCCGTCCTCGTGTATGTCAGAATACGGGCATGACGCCTTTCACGACTCCCCGTAGGTCGCGGCGTCATCTCTTTGCCGCTCCGTGACCCGTCCCGGCACCAGGGATGGATCGCGAACAGGAGGAAGAGATGAGCGAGCTGATCAAGCGTCACAACCAGGTCTACGCCCCCGTCATCGGGTTCGACACGCGCGTCGAGGCCGCCGAGGCCGAAGGCGCCTGGATCACCGACCACGAGGGCGAGCGCTACCTCGACTTCGCGACCGGCATCTCGGTGACCAACGTCGGCCATCGTCACCCTCATGTCGTAGCTGCGGTCGAGGACCAGCTCCGCAAGTTCTGGCATGCCGGCGGCTCGTTCCGGTACGAGTCGATGATCCGGGCGGCCGAGCGGATCGTGGATGTCACCCCCGAGGGCATCGACAAACTCTTCTTCATGAACTCGGGCGCCGAGGCGGTCGAAGCGTCGGTGAAGATGGCCCGCTACGTGACGGGACGGCAAGGGGTCATCGTGTTCCGCGGCGGCTTCCACGGCCGCACGATGGGCTCGGTGACCTTCACGACGTCGAAGTCCAAGTATCGGGCTCATTACCACCCGCTGCTGCCCTCGGTATTCGTCGTGCCGTTCCCTCACCCTTTCCACTGGGGAATGACGGAGGATCAGGCCATCGACTTCTGCCTCGGCGAGATCGAGCGGACGTTCCGGCACGTGGTCACACCGGGCGAGGTAGCCGCCTTCCTCGTCGAACCCATGCAGGGCGAAGGCGGGTACTACCCGGCCGGGCAACGCTTTCTGCAGCGACTGCGCGATATCGCCGACGAGCACGGAATCCTGCTGATCCACGACGAGGTCCAGACCGGGTTCGGACGCACCGGAGACTGGTTCACATCACAGGTCTACCGGGTCACCCCGGACGTCCTCGTCCTCGGCAAGGCGATCGCCAACGGCCTTCCCTTGTCGGCGGTGGCAGCACGATCCGAGTTGCTCGATGCGTGGCCGGCCGGCTCACACGGGACCACCTTCGGGGGAAACCCGGTGTCGTGTGCCGCCGCCGCCGCCACCGTGGACGTGCTCACAGATCTCATCCCGAACGTCAACAAGCTCTCGGAACATGCCTTCTCACGATTCCACGAGCTGCAGTCGGCTCACCCGACGATCGGCGACGTGCGCGGCCTCGGCTTGATGATCGGCGTGGAACTGGTGAACGCCGATGGCAAGCCGGACCCGGACGCGTACAAACACGTTCGGCAGTACGGACTGGACAATGGGCTGCTGATTCTCAACTGCGGTCCGGACGGGAACATCATCCGGTTCATCCCGCCCCTCATCGTGTCAACCGAAGAACTCGACCTCGGGATCGACATCATCGCCGCCGCTCTCCGCAGCTACGAGCAGCGCTGACGGTGCCGCTACGGGTTCTCATCCTGGGAGCGGCCGGACGCGACTTCCACCACTTCAACGTCGCGTATCGGAACGATCCGGACATCGTCGTGGCCGGGTTCACCGCTGCCCAGATTCCAGACATCGCCGGCCGCCGCTATCCGCCGGAGCTGGCCGGTGAGCGCTATCCCGACGGCATCCCCATCTTCGCCGAGGACGACCTCGAGTCGCTGATCCCGCAGCTGTCCGTCGACCGTGTCGTGTTCGCATATTCCGATGTGTCGCATCACCACGTGATGCACCTCGGAGCGCGGGCGGTTGCCGCCGGCGCTTCGTTCGAGCTGCCGGCGACCCCGCTCCTCGAGTCGGAGCTCCCCGTGGTCGCCGTGACCGCGGTACGCACCGGAGCGGGCAAGAGCCCTACCTCACGCCGGGTGCGCCGCATTCTCGCCGCACGCGGGCTCGACGTCGGTGTCGTCCGGCATCCGATGCCGTACGGCGACCTGTACCGGCAGCGGGTGCAGCGATTCGGGTCCTACGGTGATCTCGCCGAACATGAAGCCACCATCGAAGAGCGCGAGGAGTACGAGCTGTACCTGGAGGAGGGTTCGGTGGTCTACGCCGGGGTCGACTACCAGGCGATCCTGCGACTGGCCGAGGACGAGAGCGACGTCATCCTGTGGGATGGCGGCAACAACGACCTGCCGTTCTTCCGG
>JBFIQU010000144.1:0-5784 GCA_041609395.1 Acidimicrobiia bacterium
GCCGAAGAAATCGGCGAGTCGGCCGTTCACGCCGTCCGCGACGTCGCAGCAAGCGGCGTTCAAGGGGTCAAGGCCGTCATCAAGGGCGACCAGGAGACCAAGCGCGAAGACTGAACGCGAACTACCGAACGAACGGAACGGGGCCCTCCGGCGAGGGCCCCGTTCTTCGTGTCCGTTCGACGTCAACCCAGTAATGAACGCAGGCCCACCACCTCGAGCGTGATCGGGACCGTGATCACCGGGGTGAACGGATCGTTCGTGTCGATTGCGATCGCAGCGTGATAGATGCCGATCCGCAGCCGGCCGGCACGACCATCGGCGGTCACCGTTACCGGCGTCGACCCGCCGGGCGGCACGATGCCGCCCTCCGGTGCCACGAACAGCCACGGAATGTCCACGAAGCTCGACCCCTCGGCGACGATCGCCACCATGTTCTCGAGGATCGGACCCCCGTCCTGCCCCTCTTCCCAGTTGAATTCGAGAGGCTGGCCGGTTGCGAACACCGTGCCGCTGCCCAGCCGGTATTCGATCAGCGTCGGCAGCCCGGAGAACTCCGCGACCATCACCACCAGGGCATCGTCAGGAGCGGCGAATCCGCTGTGACTGGCCAGCGTTCCGAAGACCTCGGGAGGCACGCCGGCCACGGCCGGATGATCCGGCTCGACGACGAAATTGATCTCCTCGTATTCTTCTTCGAAGATCGCCACATCCCCCGGCAACGGTGCTCCTCCGAACAGACCGCCGTTGAAGCCCGCCGAGGCTGCTCCCACCCACAGCAGGCCCCCGCCCCTCACGTAATCCTCCAGACGAACCAGGTTGTCGGCATACGCGTCGTAGAAACGCTGCGGCTGGTCGTTGGCAACGATCACTGCCTTGTACGAGTCGACATCGATCGATCCCATGTCGTCCGATCCGGCGACGTCGAACGGCACACCGTTCAGATCGAGGAGGATGAACAACGCCTCGCTCCCCCAGGGCAGATCGTCCATCAACACCAGCACCGACCCGTCGTTGTGGACTGCTCCGACCGGTACCGCGTCACCACGGAGACGCGAGTCCCCGAGACCCACGAATCCGGTATCGATCTCGTCGATCACCACCTCCACTTCCCGGATCGAGTACTCGAGGTCGCCGAGGCCCTCGTTGGCGAGAACGACGGTCGCCGACACCGAATGTTTCTGCAACGCGCCGAATCTGATCTCCGTCGGATCAACAACCGGAACCGGGAGCTTCGGCTCCAGCGTCGCGTCGAGCCTGGTATCGAAGCCCGTGGCCACGGTCACCTCGCCGCCGAACGGCAGATAGCCATCGGCCGTGACGTCGACCGGCCACGTTCCGTCCGGCACCAGCATCGTGTAGAAACCGTCTCCGCCGGTGACGGCGACGTTGACGAACGGCTCGCCGTCGACCTCTGCGAGCACGGCCACTTCGGCTCCGGAGATCGGATGCCCGAAGAAAGCATCGCTCACTGTGCCGGTCATCGACCCGAACCCGTCTGGCACCGGTACGTTGAGATGAACCGGAATCACCTTCCGACCGCGCGGGTCGTTGCTGCGCAGGACGAGCTCGGCAACGTAGTCACCGGGACCGGCGTCCGGCCCGCCCAGCGTAACGGCGACGTCGATCGACTCGCCCGGCCCGAGGAGGCCGCTGATCGGTTCGGGCGTCAGCCATGGGATGTCCGCGCCCCCACCCGGTTCGATGGTGCCCTTGCCTGCTTCGGGCGCCCAGTCGGTCGGCCCGAAGAAGTCACCGACCACCATGCCGATGTCGATGGCCTCGCCGTGCCCGACGGCATCGAGCGGCACGTCGAACCGCAGCGAACGTCCGTCGAATTCGGCGGGCACGACGGCGACGACGTCGAAGATCTCGGTGTCGACGATCAAGACGATGCCCTCTTCGAGTACCAGGAAGATGTCGGCGAAGTAGTCGATTCCCAGATCCTGCGACGGCAGGCCGTCGAGAGCCTGCGGTGGCAGCCCCGTGTCGACGTTCTGATCCGTGTCGAAGAACACCAGGCCGCCGAGCTCGAATACGTCGTCGGCGAAGTCGATCTGGACGGCGAACTCGTTCTCGTCGAGGCCACCCAGGACCGTGACGATGTCGACCGGGCCCCCGTCGCCGATCGCATCCTCGATGACCACCTCGAGATCCTCGACCCGGGTGACGGCGGACGTATAGCTACTGAGATCGGGGACGGCAGGTTTGTCCCATCCCGGTAGACGCCGCAACGGCTCACCCTCGATTTCGAGCGGCGGAAGCACGGGTGGGAAAAACTCACCGCTGCGTTCCCGCAGTTCCCACTCCAGCGGCAACGTTCCGCCGTTGCTGATGGTCAAGGTCTCCACCACGGTCGTACCGGGCAGCGCCGTCGCATCGATCGACTCCGGAGTCACCGTTGCGGCCGGCGCCTCGAGAGCAAAGTCCGCGATCGTGGTCTCTCCGACCACGATCGAGACGTCGGCCGATGCGGGAGCGTATCCGTCGGCAGATGCCGTCAGCATGTAATCACCGGGCAGGAGCAGCACGTGATACATACCGCCTTCGTCGGTCGTCGCATCGCGCCCACCCGGCAGTGCCGTGATCGTCGCCCCGTCGACCGGCAGGCCGTCGTTGGCGTTCGTCACGATGCCGGAGGCGAACCCGGCCGGTACTTGGTCGAACCGCCATGCCGTGCCCGGCTCGGCAGCCGCCGACCGGAACGAGAACTGGAATGCGTCGTCCCCGGCTGCGTTCTCGAGACCGATCGTTGCGTTGGCTCCGTTGCGCGAGTTCGCCATGTTCTCGCCAAACAGGAGGTCGACGGCGCCGTCTTCCCACAGCCGGACCTGGAAGCTGAACGGTTCCGACCCGAACAGCAGCCGGATATTGCGCCACTCGACGACGAAGCCCTGCAGACCGCCGGCTTCGATCCGATCGGTGTAGATCGCTGCGCCCGGATCGATCCAGAGATCCGCCCAATGGGCGTAGATCGCCGCGTTGGGGAAGTTGCGCGACGGAATCGGCGTGTTGAAGAACTCGCTCATGAATGGATCGAACACGTCGCCGAACGTCAGGTACCCGTTGCTGTCGACGAACACGGTCTCGTAGGTCTCTCCGTAGAACGGGAACGGGAAGGGCAGGGCCAGCCGCCCGACGATGTCGTCACCGAAGAGCGCCGCGGGCGCAGCAGCCGGCACCCAGTCGAAAGCAATCGGGGTGCAGCCGTGACCGAAGTCATCGATCTTGGGCAGCAGCAAAATCGCCACATCCGTGTCACCTACGACATCCACGTCGACGAGCGCCGTATCCGAGCACCCACCGGCACCGGCCTGCAGTGTCCAGACCCCGGCGGGGACGCTGAAGGCAAAGGCGCCGTCGGCGCCCGTGGCGAACGGCGGGAGGGGCGTTCCGAGCACCCGAACCGTGGCGCCGGAGACCGGGTCTCCCGTCCCCGCGGTCAGCACGGTCCCCGTCAGCGCGAACCTCGGCAAGGGCACGAGCGCGAAGTCCTGTGTCGTCACGGTGTCGGCGACGATCTCGATCGAACCGGCGAAGCCGTCCTCGTAGGCGAAGGCCGACACCATCACGTCGTAGACGCCTTCGGGCAAGAACGCACTGAACGAGCCGTCGGCTCCCGTGAAACTGCGAACAGCACGGTCTTCATTGAACGCAACGACCTCGGCACCTGCGATCGGGCCCGCGGTAACCGAATCGGTGACCGTGCCTTGCAGCGTCCCGCCCGTGGCCACGAGGACCGTGGCCGCGAGTGCGTCGACGACCCCGTCGCCGAACACGTTGTTGGGATCGCCACCGGGGGCAGCGCCGCAGCCGTCGTCGAAGGTGTCGACGGCGGTCTGGCTGATGATCTGCTCGATAGCAGCGACATCGCCGGCCAGGTCGGGTGCCGCCGACAGCATCAGTGCCACGGTGCCGACAACGTGCGGCGCGGCCATCGAGGTGCCGGAGAACTCCGCATAGCCTTCGCCGGGCACACTGGAGAGCACGTCGACGCCGGGAGCCGACACGTTCGGCTTTATCCCGTCGAACACCGACGGACCCCTGCTGGAGAAGAAGGCGATGTTGCCCTCGATGTCGATGGCGCCGGCGCTGAACGAGCCCGGATAGTCGCCGGGCGAGTCGGCGGTGGCGCACTCCGGGCCCGAGTTCCCGGCGGCGAACACCGGAACGATCCCCGATGCCCGCCACGCGCTCACGATGTCCTCGAACAGCAACACGCCGGGGCCGAGACCCCACGAGTTGTTGACGACGTGCGGCCGCATCGCCGGATCGGGGTTGTCGCCGTTCACGTCGGTCGGAGCGAGGAACCACTCACCGGCGGCAAGAAGCTGGCTCTCGCTGCAGAACCCTGCGCCGCAGGACGCCATCATCCACTTCGCGTCGGGAGCCACCCCGATGTCGGGAGCGAACGGGCCGAGACCGTCGCCGCCGGCGACGGTGCCCGTCGTATGCGTGCCGTGACCGTTGAAGTCGCACGGCTCCGCAGTCGGGCACTCCGCCGTGGCGTCGAACCAGTTGTAGTCGTGCGTGAAGGTGCCGTCGCCGTTGTTGCCGCGATAGGAGTTGACGATGGCGGGATGGGTGTACTCGGCGCCGGAGTCGAGCATGCCGACGACGACGCCGGACCCGGTGATGCCGAGATCCCACACCTGATCGGCGTTGATCCGCAGCACCCCCCACTCGGGCTCTGCGACGGTGAAGTCGCCGGGCCCCTGGTCGACGGGGAGCGGCGCCGGGTACGAGAGTTCGGGCCGCACCGAAGCCACGCCGGGCAGCGCGGCGAGTTCTGACAGCAGCACGTGGGGCCCGTCGACGACCATCACGTTGGCGATCCAGAACGAGTCGAACGATCCGCCCGCGGCGGCAATCAGTTCGACGGCCCGTTCCTGGGCCGAGGCGGCCGTCGCTCTCAGCTCGTCGACGACCCAGGCGCCGAGTTCGCCGCGGTCACGAATGGCCGGTGCCGACGTGAGGTCGGCACGGGCCGAGAACTCGACGACCCACCTCCCGGTCTCGATCGGCTCGGTCGCCGCCGCCTTGGCGTCCTGATACGGCGCCTTGGCTACGGGTTCGGCCGGATCGATGGCCACGATTTCGGCCGGCTCCTCGGACACCGGCGGGACTCCCGGTCCGGCTACCCCGGGGACCACTGCGAAGATGACCACCAGGGCCACCAGCAACGGCACAAACAGCGATCCGGATCCACGGCGGGCACGCATGACTCCTCCTCATGGTTCGGGCGCGCGGCAACGACGCCCAGGGTGGGGATGGCACGGAGTCCGGGACGGCCACACATGCGATGTGTGACACCTCGACAACCCCCTCTTCGCGCCCCTGTACTCCGTGCTTTCAACCTACTCCTACCCGGCGCGTCGCGCCCGGGGTTTCTCAGGGGAGCCGGAGCGGATACGGGCCGTTGCGAGTGTTAGCCGACGGAGCCTTCCATCTGGAGCTCGATGAGCCGGTTCAGCTCCACGGCGTACTCCATGGGGAGCTCTTTGACGATGGGCTCGATGAAGCCGGCGACGATCATCGCCGTCGCTTCCTCTTCGGAGAGACCGCGGCTCATGAGATAGAACAGCTGTTCCTCGCCGACCTTGGAGACGGTGGCCTCATGGCCGATCTCGGCGTCCGACTCCTCGATCTCCATGTACGGATAGGTGTCGGAACGGGAATCCGCATCGAGGATGAGGGCGTCGCACCGCACGAACGACTTCACGTTCGTGGCGCCGTCCTCCACCCGCACCAGGCCCCGGTACCCGCCCCGCCCGCCGTCCTTGGAGA